>CAYTUT010000137.1:0-4776 GCA_964441295.1 uncultured Christensenellaceae bacterium
TAATTATGAACGGTTTTCAGCCTATTTCATACGGAGAGACTGTGCCTGATATCAACATCAATGTGGATATGGGCGCCGTGGTGCAGAAGCTCAATAACATTGAGACCTATTCCAGTATTATACTAAGCAACATAGGAGTAACCGTAGATACGGGGCTGGTTCTGCCCAACTTCGCTTACGACGGCAACATTTCGCAGACGGGCTATTCGTTATCATTCGGAACAACGCACATGAATGTATGGAAAGCCTATGATTATCCATTATCAATTAATATGAACGGGATTACAACGAAGCACTTTGTGGAGTTGCGCTTCCGATTTAACGGTATAGTGTATACAGCTTACCCGTCGTATACTAATTACGGCTTCTTCTATTCGGAAGAAAATTTTAACTGTCCGGTGCATGTGCACATTGCTCAGCATGGTTATTTTGGCCAAAATTTTATATCGGCTCCAAATACTTGCGGATTCAAATTTTATTTTGAAAAGACGCTTAGGTCGCCTCTCACTGTTCTGTATGTGGGTCCTTTGCGCTATTCGCCATTGCTGTAGCCCCGGCAATAAGCGACGACCCGATAATGCGAGCGTGCATAAGCGGACTGTAAAGACTTTGGCTGCAGCAGGCATAACGCTTAGTCCGCGTGGTTTGAGCCGCATGGCTGAATCAGCTCTGCAAATGATGCATCACTTGGCGCCGAACGGTTTTAGCTCAGGGTTGCTGGCCGTATGACAGCAACAGCCCGGCACGAAATGTGCCGGGCTGTTGTCATATTAAGCATGAGCCGCCTAAGACTCGCAATTTATATTTAAGCGTATGAAAGCTGTAGAGGACCTGCTTATTCTTGGTATTTAATGATTTCCAACCCCGCCTCTTTGAACATCTGCATGGAAAAGTCGTCAGGATAGCCTTCCTTGAAAATCACCTTTTTGATACCGGCGTTGATAATCATTTTAGCGCATATTCCGCAGGGCTGATGTGTGCAGTACAGGGTTGCTCCCTGAACAGACACGCCCAGCTTGGCAGCTTGGATAATGGCATTTTGCTCGGCGTGGACTGCGTAGCATACTTCGTGACGCGTGCCTGAAGGAATATTCAGCTTTTTTCTCAGACATTCTCCGCGTTCTTTGCAGCTGAGTATTCCGGAGCTTGCGCCATTGTAGCCTGTGGTAAGTATGCGCTTGTCGCGTGTAATTACCGCCCCCACTTGTCTGTTGTCCTGATAACAGGATGACCAGCCGGATACCATTTCAGCCATTTGCATAAATCTTTTGTCCCACTTATCCATTTTATCCCCCTTATTTTACACCAAAATCCTTTTTCAATAGCTCAATACAGCTTGGAAGAATTGCGCTGTCAATACAGCAGGCAATCTTAGTCTCGCTGGTAGTGATTGCCCATATCTTAGCGTTGACATTGGACAAAAGTTTGAGTATTCTTGCCGTAACGCCTGCCTGATGCTCCATACCCGCGCCCTCGATGGAGAGCTTTGCAAGTTTGCTATCGATGGAGTACACAAAGTGATAATTGTTGAGCAGGCTGTGCGCGGTGTCGCTATGGACATCGTCAATGGTGAAGCTGATATCCGCAGTGTCATCTCTTGAAAGCACCTTGCTCACCATATCGATATTAACCTTATTGTTGCCAAGGTCGTCAAGAAAAGCGATAAGCTCCGCTTGCGTAATTTTATTAAGCGTAATAAGGGTGATTCCGGTCAAGCCGCTGACATTGGTGACCGAATAATCTTTGCCGATAATGTCATTCATGTTATATAGACCCGACTGTTTGTCCGCGATAAACTGTGCGGCGCGTATACTGCCGTGGGCAAAAACCTCACGGCTTTGCGCTTCGTGAGCTAAGGTAACCACTTCGTCTGTGCCTATGTACATTATGTCGTGCTTGCCGACTATTGTGCCGCCGCGAACGGCATGAATCCCTATTACATTATTGCCGCGCTTTTCGTTGGAGGAGTGGCGGCCAAAGCAATATTCCATCTTATTCTCATAAACCTCATTGATTTCCTTGGCGATGGAAAGGGCAGTGCCCGAAGGAGCGTCCACCTTGTTGTTGTGGTGCTGTTCTACAATCTCAACCTCGTAGTTAGTGCCGAGAAATCTTGCGGCTTGTTTTGCAAGATTGATTAGCAGATTGACGCCGAGCGACATGTTGCTCGACATAAATATAGCAATGTACTTGCTCGCATTGCTGATCTTTTCGATTTGCGAAGGGGAGTGACCGGTAGTTGCGATTACCAGATTAACTCTATTTGCAAGGGCGTACTCAAGTATCGTGTCAAGCGCTTCGGTACGCGAAAAGTCTATGATAACATCCGCCTCTACCTGTATGTCTTTGACCGAAGTAAAGACAGGCACAGAAAAATCCTCCTGATTGGCGAAGGTATCGAAGCCGCCTACTACCTCATCTGTCTTGCTGTTGGAAAGGACAAAATACAGCTTGCGCCCCATTTTACCTCCGATGCCCCAAATAAATACTCTCATACTTACCTCAGTAGACCAATCGCGCGCATTGTATCGCGGAGTTTTGCGGTCGTAGCTTCTTCCATAACGGTTAAGGGTAATCTCATGTAAGGCCCGCACAATCCAATGAGCGAAGCCGCCATTTTTACGGGTATCGGATTGACCTCGGAGAAAAGAGCTTTGATGAAGGGCAGCAGTTCTAACTGAATGTCCCTTGCCGCTTTGGTATTGCCCGTAAGGTAATGCGCGGCCATATCGTGCATAGCCGCCGGCACGATGTTGCTCGCAACGCTAATTACTCCGTCCCCTCCGACACTCATCAAAGGTACAACAATGGCGTCGTCACCCGAGAAGAGCTGAGCTTTTCCTTGTATCAGCCGCGCTGTCTCGGATATCTGTTCCATGTTGCCGCAAGCTTCTTTAACGGCAACAATATTTTCAATTTCGGCAAGCTTACCCATAGTTGCGGGCAGTATGTTGACTCCGGTGCGTCCCGGTACATTATATGCAACTATAGGCAGTTTTACGCTAGCGGCAACAGCCTTGTAGTGCTCAATCAGACCGTTTTGGGTGCATTTGTTGTAATACGGTGTAACAACCAGCAGTCCGTCTGCGCCGATACTTTCCATCAAGCGCGAGGTTTTGATGACCTCGGCGGTGTTATTGCCGCCGCTGCCGAGTATTACGGGTATTTTGCCGTTAACATGCTTTACGGCAAATTCGGCGACAGCGATTTTTTCTTCTTTGCTCATGGTCGAAGGCTCTCCGGTAGTACCCAAAACTACAAGGGCATCCGTCTTGTTGTCAAGCTGAAAGTCCAATAGGCGCGCAAGCGAATCAAAGTCTACTGCGCCCTCCGAATTAAAGGGAGTGATAAGCGCGGTCGCGCTTCCTTTGAAAATTGTCATAATAACTCCTTATAAGCGTCCGAGCTGAAAAACACAGCTCAGCAACGCAAAATTGGCATATAGATCTGTAATTATAAGCCTTTGGCAATAAGCAACTCGGCAATCTGTACTGCGTTGGTCGCCGCGCCTTTGCGTATATTATCCGCAACAACGAAGATATTGCAGCCGTACTCTACGGATTCGTCCAGCCTTATCCTGCCCACAAAGACCTCGTCCTTATCCTCGGCATATAGCGGCATCGGGTATTTTTTGTTGTCGGGGTCGTCAACGAGCACAATACCCGGGAAAGAGGAGAGCGCCTCGCGTATGCCTTCTACGGTGCAAGGATTGTTAAACTCGATATTGATGGACTCGCTGTGTCCGTGGAATACCGGTACTCTTACGGTGGTTGCGGTGACCTTGAGGTCGTCGCGATGCATAATCTTGCGTGTTTCTTTGATCATCTTTTCTTCTTCTTTGGTGTAACCGTTGTCAAGAAATACATCAATCTGCGGGATGAGATTGCCGAAGATAGGATAGGGGAACTTTTTGGGCGCTTCGCCGATAATTCCCTGTTTTAGATCCTCATAGCCCTGAACACCCGCGCCGGAAACGGCCTGATAGGTACTGTAAATAACTCTTTTTATGCCAAAACGCATATCAAGAGGCTTGAGCGCTACTACAGCCTGAATGGTGGAGCAGTTGGGATTGGCGATAATGCCCTTGTTCCAGTCCACATCCTCGGGGTTGACCTCGGGTAC
This sequence comes from uncultured Christensenellaceae bacterium, assembly GCA_964441295.1. Taxonomy (GTDB): domain Bacteria; phylum Bacillota; class Clostridia; order Christensenellales; family CAG-1252; genus SACC01. Next base: position 4,123 of record CAYTUT010000137.1, read on the forward strand.
GACAAGAGGCACTTCAGGGTACATTCTCCACTGACTGCTGTTGTCTACTACTATCGCGCCTTCCTCGACAAAAAGAGGGGCAAAGGTTTTGCTGGTGCCGCCGCCTGCAGAAAAGAGGGCTATGTCAATATTTTTTCCTTTGATATTTTCGGGTGTCAGCTCGATAACAATATGCTCTTTACCCATAAATTTTATAGCTTTACCCGCACTTTTAGCGGATGCAAACAAATAATAATTCTCTACGGGGAGCTTTCTCTCCTCGAGGACCTTCAAAAACATGCTGCCTACCATTCCGGTGGCGCCTACTACCGCAACATTGTACTTTTTCATCGTAAAATCTCCTGTATATATTATGCCGTAATTCGCGCTTTTGCGCAAAATACTACAACTAGCATAGTACCATATAATCCAGTTAATGTCAAAAGAAAAAATAATTTTATGAGCATAAATGTTATTGTTATAATTGATATTTGCTATAGATTTAATTGATATTTTTGATTTGTTGTAGTAGAATGTTGTTACACTTTTTTTAGGAGCTTGATATGAGCAGAGCATCATTGATATTGAAATTGTCTATTAAGAAAGACGAAAGAACGGTTCCCCCGGTGGAGACAGGAGGACGGATTTCTTATTTTTTCCGCACATTTACGGACA
>CAYTUT010000138.1:0-4773 GCA_964441295.1 uncultured Christensenellaceae bacterium
CAACCGGCGTTTCTGCCCATAACCTCGATTACGCATACCATGCCTGTGTTGTATACTGTTGAATCAAGCTTCAGCTCCATTATAGATGTCGCAATGTACTTTGCCGCGCTGCCATAGCCGGGGCAATGGTCGGTACCCCAAAGGTCGTTGTCAATGGTCTTCGGCACACCTATAATTCTCATCTCATAGCCCGACTTCTGCATATACTTGCTAACCTTGTTGCAGGTGTCCATACTGTCATTGCCGCCATTGTAGAAAAAGTAACGGATATCGTACTTCTTGAAAACTTCTAACAGCCTCTTGTAGTCAGTCTCATCCACATCGGCTGGCTTCAGCTTGTAACGCACTGAGCCCAATGCCGAGCTGGGGGTATTCTTCAAAAGCTCCAGCTCTTTAACATCTTCCTCCGTCATATCGTAGAAATTCTCATCTAATATGCCTTTTATTCCATGCGCCGCGCCATACACCTTAGTGATGACATCCTTATGCTTCAACGCTTCGATGAATACGCCTGCCGCGCTTGAATTAATAACCGACGAAGGGCCGCCAGACTGTCCAAAAATTAACGCTCCTTTCAACTCTTTCATAATATCCTCCATATTTATAGACTTAATATGCTTGTAACCTCATATAATTTTTCGTCTACGATGCGCGGCATAGCCAGCGCTTCGGTGACATCGTAGTCCACGATGGCATTATTCTTGATACCTACCACCCTGCCTCCCTTGCCTTCTCTAAGCAGGTCAACCGCGCGTATTGCAAAGCGGGACGCCAAAATACGATCCACCATTGTAGGTGCGCCGCCTCGCTGAATGTGACCGAGTATTGTAGAACGGAAGCTCATATTGGTCCTCTTCTTGAGTTCGGTCATTGCCTCTTCAAGCGGGCATGCTCCCTCGGCAAGCACAATGATTGCAGATTGCTTGCCGCGCTTTGCGTTGCGCATAAGCCTTGCGGATATCTCGTCAAAATCTACCTTGTGCTCGGGTACCAGTACTATCTCCGCGCCGCCTGCCAGCCCTGCATACAGAGCTATATCTCCGCACTTTCTGCCCATAACCTCTATGATACTGACACGCTCATGGGAGCTCATGGTATCCCTTAGATTGTTGATAGCAGACACTACCGTGTTGACCGCCGTGTCAAAGCCCAAAGTATAATCGGTGTAGCTCAAGTCGTTGTCGATTGTCCCGGGTATGCCTATGCCCTTGATACGGAAATAGTCATGCAAATCTTTAAGACCCCTGTAGCTGCCGTCACCGCCAATAACAATTAGCCCGTCTATGCCGCTGCCATTGAGCATCTCAGCGGCTATCCGCATTGTCTCATACTTGTGAAACTCCGGGCATCTTGCGGTCTTGAGCTTTGTGCCTCCGCGTTGTATGATATCGGATACAGAACGACGGGACATTAGATACATGTCGCCGTTGACCAAACCAAGGTAACCGCGCTCGATTCCAAAAACCTCGATATCATAATATGTCGCATACCTTACCACGGCGCGTATCGCCGCATTCATTCCCGGGGCGTCTCCGCCAGATGTCAATACTGCTATCCTCATATTTCCTCTCTATTAGCGCAATTTTTGCTCATTATTTTTCTATCATTATAGCAAATTTTTGTCAGTTATGCTATTGTATAATAGCAATTTATTTCTTTTTTTCCACTAGCATTGCGTTCTCCGCGCCTAGCAGCGCCCTCAGCTCGCAAACCAGCGCATTACAGCTGCTTGCCTTGTGCTGCAACTGATAATGCTTGCCCTTGCTTCTCAAAATTACTTCGGTGCCTCCCTTATATGCCGAAAGCGTCTCGCAAAGCTTAGCATACTGAGGTCCGTGTAAGTCGTCAAGCGCCACCAGCAGCACATATTTTGCATCGTCATTGATGCCTTTCCCGTCGTTAATGCTCCAGGGAACAACCTTTTGAACCGAAAGCGAGTATGACCCATCTCTGTATTTTAAGGCGCCGCTGACTTTGACAATGCTCCCCTTCGCAAGCAGCTCCTTGTTGCGCTGATAACCGCTGCCAAAGGCAAACAGCTCAATGCTGCCCTCCAAGTCTTCAAAGTGCGCAAGCAGCATATCCTCGCCTCTTTTATTGGTTTTTTTGGTCACCGCCGTTATCATGCCGGCAACGGTTACGCTCTCTCCGTCATGCAATCCGCCTGCCTTTGCCTCGTTCTCCTCTTCGTTGGCGGAGAGCTCTTCAGTGAGCTGACCGAGCTTAAATTGTATCCCGGCGTAAAGCGAGGCATAGTCGTTGAGAGGATGCCCGCTAAGATATGTGTTGAGCACTTCCTTTTCGAACTCCAAAATGGTCTGCATGGGCAATTCGTCCAGCCTTACAAGCGCAACTTCGGGCGAAAATTCGTTGTCGTTGAAACTGTCGAACAAGGACAACTGTCCCGTTGCCTTTTTCTTTCGGTCCAATATAATTGTGTTGAGCACTCTTTCGTAATTGTTGAGTAAAGTTGCCCGCGTCTCGCCGAACGAATCCAGTGAGCCGCCTTTTATCATGCCCTCAATCATAGTCTTATTAGGCGAATTCTCAAGGCGCTCAAAAAGGTTTTGCAGGCTTTTGTATGGCCCGTTTTTCTTTCTTTCGGCGACAACTGCCTTTGCCGCCTCCTCTCCTACTCCCTTTATGCTCATCAAGCCCAATCTGACCTTTTTGCCGTCTGTGGAAAAGAGCACTTCGCAGTTATTGATATCGGGAGGCATTATTTTGATATTACGCTCCTTAAGATAGCCGATATATTTCGCTACATCGTCGGATTTATTGATGCGGTTGTTCATTACCGAGGTAATATATTCCTGCTGGTAATAGCACTTCATGTAAGCAGTTTCGTATGAAAGTACGGCGTATGCCGCCGCGTGCGACTTGTTGAAAGCATATTCGGCAAAGCTTGCCATCTCGCCGAACAATTCTACCGCGGTCTTTTCATCCATGCCAAGATTTTTTGCACCCTTTACCGCGCTGTTCTTGCCGTCCTCCGGGCAGCCCTCCAAAAATATATGGCGCTGCAAATCCATTTCCTTTTCTTTCTTTTTGCTCATTATGCGCCTAAGAATGTCAGCCCTTCCGTATGAGTAGCCTCCAATAACACGCACAATATCCATAACCTGCTCTTGATACACTATGCAGCCGTATGTGGTCTGCAATATCGGACGCAGTCTTTCATCCTTGTACTCGATTTTGTCCACATTGCGTTTGTTATGCACATATTTTGGTATCGAATCCATAGGCCCCGGCCTATAAAGCGAAATACCCGCGATAATATCTTCCATACATGTCGGCACCAGCTCCTGCATGAAGCGACGCATTCCGCCGCTTTCCAGCTGAAATACCGCGTCTGTATCCCCTGATGCAATAAGCGCGTACACCTTGGGGTCATCATAGCCAAGCTCTGCAAAGTCTATAATTTTGCCGGTATTCTCCCGCACATATTCCTTAGCGTGCTTGAGATCTGTAAGCGTAGTAAGTCCCAAAAAATCCATTTTGAGCAATCCCAGTTCTTCTACCTGATCCTTAGGAAATTGAGTAGTCTGCGCATTTTCGCTCATCTGCAAGGGCACATGGTCACTTATCGGGTCACAGCATATGACAACTCCTGCGGCATGCTTGCCAGAATTACGGGGCATGCCCTCAATTTTGCCTGCCATGTCAATTATTCGCCTTACCGTATCATCGCTCTCATACATATTGATTATTTCGCTGGAGCGATGCTTTATCTGTTTTTCGTCCTTTACTCTGCCCATTATCGAATCGATTGTGACCTTGCCGGTAGCGTCCGGAATTGCTTTGGTAATCTTATCGACATCGGCGTAGGGTACCTTATAGACTCTTGCGACATCCTTTATCGCCGCCTTTGCGGCAAGGGTTCCGAATGTAATTATCTGAGCCACCTTATCCCTGCCGTACTTTTCGTTGACATATTCGATAATTTTGCCCCTTCCTTCATAACAAAAATCAATGTCAAAATCGGGATTGGACACCCTCTCCTTGTTCAAGAATCTCTCAAAAATCAAGTTGTATTTTATCGGGTCGACATTGGTTATTCCAATAATGTAGGCGACAATACTTCCCACGCCGCTGCCTCTTCCCGCCCCCACCGGAACGCCTATTCTGTTGGCATAATCGATAAAATCCCATACGATAAGATAATACTCGGCAAAGCCCATATCAATGATTACCGACAGTTCGTACTCGATACGCTCCTTAATCTCCTCTGTTGCAACAGCGTATCTTTGACTAAGCTTGCTGTATGTCAGCCTCCGCAAAAATTCAGGCGCCGCACTGCCGTCATCAGGCTTATACATGGGCATCAACGCCTTCTTCTGCGGCATTTCGAGAGTGCATTTGCCGGCAATTTCCAAGGTCGTATCAAGAGCCTCCTTATGGTTGGGGAACAATTCGTGCATCTCGTCATAGCTCTTCATGTAATATCCGTCCCCGCTAAAGCGAAGGCGGTTTTCATCGTCGATATAGGCTCCTGTCTGCACACACAGCAGCACATCGTGCATCTCGGCATCGTCTTTTTGGGTATAATGCGCATCGTTTGTGGCAACAAGCTTTACCCCGATTTCCTTAGACATCTTGATAAGGGATATGTTAACAAGCTTTTCGATAAATACCCCGTTCTCCACAACGCCGTGGTCCTGCAGCTCAAGATAAAAGTCACCGTTTGCAAAAATTGACTTGAGCATAAGGGCATACTCGTTGGCTTTTTCATAATTATCCTCGAGAATGTATTGCGGAATCCGTCCCGCTACG
>CAYTUT010000139.1:0-4686 GCA_964441295.1 uncultured Christensenellaceae bacterium
TTGACGATTTTGTTGTAGGTGACAGCAACCAAATGGCGGCAGCGGCGGCAATGGCGGTATCCGAAAATCCCGGAACCATTATTAATCCCTTATTTATCCATAGCCGTCCCGGACTTGGAAAAACCCATATTCTGCACGCTATCGGTAATGCTCTTCGCGCCAATAAGCCTACTCTTAAGGTGCTCTATACTACGGCGGAGAATTTTACTAACGACTATATCTATTCTATCCGTAATATAAAGAATGCGGATGTTATGCGTAATTTTAACAACAAATACCGTTCTCAAGATGTACTGATGATAGACGATGTTCAATTCTTTGAAAAGGGTGAAAAAACGCAAGAAGCACTTTTTCATATTTTCAATGATTTATACTCTACTAACAAGCAGATTATATTGTCTTCGGATCGTCCAGTAAAAAACCTAGCCTTCCTTGACGAAAGACTTACAAGCCGGTTTGCGAGCGGCATTATAGCTGATATTCAGCCTCCTAACTTTGAAACAAGGGTTGCTATTTTGGAGAAAAAAGCTCTCTCTTACAAAATTAATATTTCAAGGGATGTAATATATTATCTTGCCGAAAAGGAACAATATAATATAAGGATATTAGAGGGCATGCTCAAAACTGTCGGTCTTTTCTCCTCACTCAACCAAAAACCAGCCAATAGTATCGAACTTGCGAAGGAAGCTTTGAGAGACAGCGCAATTACTGCAGATGATAATATCACAATTAATTCCATTGTTGACACATGTTGTTCTTATTTTAATATCAAGAAAGATGATATAATAGGAAAAAGGCGCACAAAAGAAATTGTAGAGCCACGACAGCTTGCAATGTACATTATTACCATTCTTTTGCCCAACACGCCTCTTGCAACTATTGGAGAATACTTTTCAAGAGACCATACGACCGTCATTAATGCCCGCGACAAAATAGGCCGTTTGATCAATGAGGACACAAAAACTAAGATTGTAATAGAGGACCTAAAAAACCTTGTCATTAATAAGTAAAATCAAATTGTTAATAACTTCTAACTTATCAAATATTACCAACACAGTTATTAACACCTATCAAAACAACATATAGTACATTAAAATTCAATGTTGACAGTATGTAGTATTAATTATAGTTATCAACCTTTCCACACCCATTATGATTAATACTAATTATAAACAAAATATTAAAAAAATTAAAGGAGGATAACCTATGAAAGTTATTTGCGACGGGCTGGCTTTAGCCGAAGCTGTATCAAAGGTTATTAAAGCAATTCCTATAAAGAAGAATAACAGTATTCTTGAAAGTATAAAATTTATGGCTTACGGGAATACCTTGACCTTATTGGCAACAGATTTAGAATTGACAATCAAAAAAAGTATTGTTGCGGATGTAAAAAATGAAGGTGAGGTACTTATTCCTGCTAAATTTTTTGCCGAGCTTATAAGAAGTCTTTCAACAGAGCAGTTGAAGATTGATACAGCAGATGGCAAAGAGGTCATTATAGAATACGGCGAGAATAAAGGCATTATTAAATGCAATGATGTGAATGATTATCCCAATATTGACGAGGTTGACAAAAAGCAGGAGTTGAAAATCACACGTAAGGATCTGAAAGATGTGATTAATAAGACTATATTTGCCTCTTCTAATGAAGATACCAGGCAGATATTGAAAGGCTGTTTGTTCGAAATTAATGGGGACAAACTCACAGTCGTAGCATTAGACGGATACAGACTTGCGCTGTGTAATAAAAAGATATTATCCAGTAATAATAGCGAGGAAAAATTCGTTATACCGGCAAGGAGTCTGTTTGAAATAAGCAAACTCATAGAGAACGAGGAGAGCGACATCTCAATAATGTTCGACAAGGACAAACTTTTGGTAGAGATAGATAATACGGTGATAATATCAAGACTGCTTGCAGGGGATTTTATCAATTACAAAAATATAATACTGACAGAGTTTAATACGACAGCTGTGTTTTCGAGAGAACAGTTTTACAATAGTATAAGCAGAGCCTCGATAATCAGCAGAATGAGCAAAAATAAGCTTGTAAAAATTGAGGTAAAAGAAAATTATATTACCGTGGATTCCAATTCAGAGGCGGGCAATATACACGAGACGATACCGACTAAGACAGAAGGAAAGGATAATATCATATGTTTTAACGGGCAATATTTGTTGGATTTTCTTAATGTCATAAATGATGATTTTATAAAAATGAATATTAAGGCAAGTAATTCGCCGTGTATCTTTAATCAGGTGGAAGGCGAAGAATACATTTATTTAATATTACCGATGAGAGTTACATCATAAAAAGGGCAGAAATGTCCTTTTTTTAACGCAAGATTTACTCATATGTGAGGGTGGTTAAATAATAGCGGAGGTAGCACAATGAAAAGGATGTATAATTTGCAGCATAATACCATTGTGGAAGAGTTTTTCAATAATTCCCATGACTTTGAAAAGTGGTATAGAGACATAAGTATTATCAGAGACTTTATTCATAAAGAGTATGAAAAAGTATGCTGTGTAACAGGTAAAGACAGCGGATATGCCGAAGAGAGAATTAATATTTGCGCTCTCGAGAAAAACGGCTTTAATTATATCGTTATTGATTTTGGAGAATGTGAGCAAGCGGGGATGTGCTGTAAGGTAATATTATCTAATTACAGGAAGCCGCATTATTTCACCGTCGAAAGAGGGGGAGATTACCTTTATTACCTATGCGAATGGACAAGAGGGATTCATAAAAAGTATTTCAGCGTAATTAATGACACCGATTATATTGTAGAAAGGATATCCGCATCTATAATGAAAAAATAGGAGATTATATTGGCTTTACAGTACCGTTATTAACCAAAATACGGTTATAATGCGCGTTTTGTTCGCCGTTGTATTCTGTGCAAGTAATTAAAGTTTGAATGTTTTTTGTCGCGTCAAGCAGTGCTTTTCTGCGGTTAATGTCCAGTTCGGAGAACACATCATCAAGCAAAAGAACGGGGAGTTCCCCCGTTTTTTGTTCAAAATATGCAATCTCTGCGAGTTTGATAGCCAATGCCGCGGTGCGCTGTTGTCCTTGAGAGCCAAAAGTCCTTAATTCGACACCATTAGACATAATAGAGATGTCGTCACGGTGAAGTCCGGTTATGGTATATCCTAGCGCGTATTCTTTCTCGATATTAGAAGACAGGAGAAACATAAAGCGTTCTTTGGCCTCTTGATAGCTGTCCCCCTCATAAGAGCGCTCATAGCTAAGCTCAAGCCCTTCCGCGGCGCCTGCTATCGAACGGTGAACAGAATCGGCAATAGGAGAAATTGCCCTTAAAAAATCCAGCCGCGTCATTGCAAGGGTCGCCCCGCAGTCGGCAAGCTGCGTATTCCACACGGGGACCGTCTCTTGAAGCTCTGTCAAACTTTTTGCGGTCTTTAGCAGTTTGTTGCGATTGGCAAGTATCTGATTGTATTTGAGCAATGTATAAAAATAAACTTTATTTTGCTGGCATAGGCTGATATCCATAAAAGAACGGCGCTGTTGAGGTGATTCTTTAATCATCTTCAGGTCATCAGGAGAGAAAAAAACCACATTCAACACACCCATAAGTTCTCCCATCCGCGATATAGATGCTCCGTCAACCAGAATTCTTTTTTGACCGTTTTCGGATATAATCACATCAATTTTATGACAGCGAAATCTTTTTTCTATACTAACGGAAATGCGCGCTTCTTTTTCTTTCCATTTTATCAGTTCTTTGTCCTTGGTTGTGCGCGGGGAGCGCCCGACACCGCAAAAATAGACAGCTTCCACAAGATTGGTTTTGCCGCTGGCATTTGCTCCTTCGATAATATTTTGCCCCTTGGAAAAGGGCAAAATCAAAGAGGAATAGTTGCGGTAATTGGACAAAGCTATTTTTGTAATTTTCATAGTGTTATTTTAACCGAAAAAGCAGATAAAAGCAATGCAAAAATGTTAATTTTTACTATACCGCTTTACATATATAACTTATTATTATATAATAATATATATTATTATACGCGTGTGCGCACGCGCATATGGGCGCGATGATTGCGGCGACTGTCAAGCAATATGTGCGGTGAGTTTGGAGGCAATATGAATTGTAAGGTAGTAAAAGAATATACACAAGAGCAGATACAGGTGCTTGAAGGGTTGGAGCCGGTAAGGGTTAGGCCCGGCATGTATATAGGCTCCACCGATGAAAGGGGATTACACCATCTTGTGGTAGAGATAATAGATAACAGTATTGACGAGGCATTGGCAGGATACTGCACGGTTATTGATGTTCTAATTAATAAGGACGGCTCGGTTACCGTGGAAGACAACGGCAGAGGGATCCCCACGGGTATCAAGGAAAAAGAAGGGCTTTCGGCGGTGGAGCTGGTGTTGACCAAACTGCACGCGGGCGGCAAGTTCGGCGGCTCTGGTTACACTATATCCGGCGGACTGCACGGTGTAGGACTGTCTGTAGTCAACGCTCTTTCCGAATGGCTGGTCGTCGAGGTCAAGCAAAACGGCAAACTTTTTAGACAGCACTACAAGAGAGGTGTGGCGCAGGAGAGACTTCAGGTTGTCGGCGAAAGCAACGAGACGGGCACTAAGGTGACCTTTTTCCCCGATTGCCAGATTTTTGAGACGCTTGAGTTCAAATATGCCACAATCCGCCACCGTGT
>CAYTUT010000140.1:0-4595 GCA_964441295.1 uncultured Christensenellaceae bacterium
TGGAGGTGTAATGATTATGAATACAATATGCATAATGTGCCCCATGGGCTGTCCTATCACCATTGAGGAGATTAACGGTACCGTTGAAGTCAAGGGCTGCACTTGCAAACGCGGCAAGGATTACGGTGTGCAGGAGTATACAGCGCCGAAGCGCGTTGTCACCTCGCTTGTAGAAGCGGATAACGGCAAGGTGGTGCCGGTCAAAACGGCAGGCGTCATAGACAAGAAGCTTATTTTTGAAGTGCTTGAGTCTATCAAGCAGGTAAAAGCGCAAACACCCGTCACAATCGGCGACACAATTATTGCCAACGTGTGCGGCAGTGGAGTTGATATTGTCGCTACAGCTTGCGTTGATTAAAAATGCACTACGACGAATTTGTCAAAAAACTTCAATCGGGCAAGCCTAATTGCTGTTATTCGATAACAGGCGATGATAGATATTGGACAAAGAACGCCTATTCGGCGCTTGTTTCGCTAGTCGACAGTGTGGATCTGACAGTGCTGACGGCGCCACAGAAGATAGACGAGGGCTTGTTTGCGCTTGAGATTTTTCCGATGCTGAGCGAGTACAAGATAGCTGTACTCGCGGATTACGAAAAGTTTAGCGCGGATGACAAGACCAGACTCAAAAAATATCTAGATAATCCCGTTGATGGCGCCGTGCTTGTACTTTACAATTCGGAATGTGTTGCGCATCCGAACTGTGAAGTATACAATTTTTCACATCTTAGCGAGACGGCATTGGTGCCTATAATTATCGAAGAATGCAAAAATGCCGGGGCCAAAATAACCGTTGAGGCGGCGCGTCTGCTTGCGGTGTATGCCGAAACGGATATGGCAATAATTGATATGGAGCTGAAGAAGCTAATTGCATATGCAGGTATCGGCGAAGAAATTGGCTCCCGAATGGTACGGGAATGCGTAACGCCGAATATTACATATCAGGTATATCATTTTGCCGATGCAGTGGCAAGGGGCAGTTATAAGGATGCGTACGGAGCGCTGGATAGCCTTACCAACTCAACCAGCGAATACAGCCGTTTTTTGTCCAATGTTACCTCTTACTACCGCATGGTGCTGTACGCCAAAATAAGCAACATGACCGATGCGGAGCTAGCAAAGGCGCTCTCCGCAAAGGAGTATCCGGTCAAAAAGGCGCGCACTGCAGCCAAAAAGTACGGCGCAAGGCCGCTTTTTGAGCTGTTGAAGCTGCTGTACAATCTCGAGTTTGAGTTTAAGTCGGGTAGAATAAGCGTTGAGAATGCGTTAGAATTAGCTATCGCCGAAGCGATAGAAAGGAGAATCCGTGAGTAAATTTTTTTTGAAATTACCTAAGGGATTGAATATGCTGATGCTTACCGTCGCGGGCACTCTTAAGATGATGTTTGTGTCCCAAATGAGCTTCAACGCCACAGCGATACAGCTAAGAAGCCTTGGTGTGGAATCAAATGCGGCAGGTCTAGTGACTACCATTATTTTTACTGGTATTGTATACGCGCTGATAATCAGGTTGTTTATACTAATCGGATATAAGATAGCCAACCGCATTCATATAAAAAAGACCTCTCCCTCCGATCCTCCGGCGGAAAGGCTGCTGCCTATCGGTTATGTGGAGTTTAGAAGCATAGCATCCGGTTATATGGCGCTCGCGGCGTTCGGAGCGGCATTACTCAATATCCCCATGTATTTGTTCCCTTTAAGCTACATGCTCTGCCTGCTGTTGGGCGCTTTGCTCGAGGTTGCGGCAATATTGATAATGGTATATGACCTGCAGAATATTTTGCCGCCTGCAAAATGCATAAGGGCGTATAATGCGCTTATTGTGCCCTTCGCAGTCATTATTGTGTTGAGACTGCTATTAGGAGTGTGACATGAAAAAAAATATAGCTATCTTAGTTACGCTTTTTGTTATTTCGTTTTTTGTTTTCGGCTCCGGCTCATGCTTTTTGGCGCGCGCCGAACAAGGGGAGCTTGCTGAATTGCCGACAACCAATGCCTATGCTTTCTTCACGGAATTCGTACAAGATAATCCCAACCGGACTGTAGCCACAGAATACGAAAATATAGCGGCGAACTATATTGCAAATAAGCTTGAAGTTATGGGTTACGGCCCGCAAAGTCAGCTTATCGTGCCCTTTGAATTCGAAGAAAACATCTATTCCTTCTATTCGGTAGTGGATACTGAAGCCCGCTCCAGTCAAAATGTAATAGCATATAAGAGGAGTTCGGCGCCCAAAGCAAAATTGTTGGTAATAGGCGCGAAGTACGGTAATCTATCCGGCAGACCGCTCACCGCGACAAAGCTTATCGGGGGCGAGGGCGCGTACGACAATGGAACTGGGGTAGGTGCGCTGATTGCAATAGCCGATGTTTTGTTATTGAAAGAATTGCCTTTTGATGTTGCGCTGGTATTCTTCGGCGCGGAGGATTTGGATTTTGCAGGCTCTCTCAATTTCATCAGAACTCACGGCGAACAGCAGATTTTGGGCATGATTAATCTTGCAGGAGTAGGCGGCGGCGACAACTTGTATGCGTATTATGACGAGGTGGGGCGCACGCACGGTGATTTTCTCAACGCTGCTATTAAGAGCGGCGGCTACAATATACTCGCAATGCCCCGCAACAGAAAGTTAATCAACATTGGTTCGGCGGCGGGGATTCCGTACACTCACAAGGGATTGGAGTCAAGCAACGCTGTTTTTATGTATTATGGAATCCCCAGCGTCAACCTTTTTGGATACAATTGGGAAGGCATAATCGCATCCGAGTCAGCAACGCGCGGAGATATTACGGGAGGGGACAAGGATACTCTTGACAACTTCCTTCGCTTGTACGGCGAGGAGCAGGTCCAAACAAGGCTTTCTACAGTAACTTCCTTCGTACTAGACGCATTGGAGCAGGATGGCTTTGAGGATAGTTTTGTCGGCGCGCTTGCGGACAACCGGAGCACAGGTCTTACAAGCGGCACGCTAAGACAGTCAATCAAATGGACAATGATTGCGCTGCTTGTCGTCGGGCTTATATTGTTGGGCGTCAGAGCTGAGCGGATATCAAAAAAAGCGGCAGTGGAACTTTCAGCAACAGCTGAGGCAATTGTCGAAGAAGATGTTTTTGATTTGGATGTCCAAGGGGCAAAAGCAGATGCTAAAGAGGAAGAGAAGGAAGACATTTTTGATGAGTTTTGATTTTCTCATTAATTATGCTTTTCTTTTAATAACTAATGTTATAGAATAAAAATAATGGACGCATTTAAGCAATATTTGAACAATCTTAACGCTTGGGCGATAATTGATTTGGCACTGCTTGTCACGGTTGTAGGGCTGATGATTGCTTTTGTAATCCGCAAGAAAAACGCTAGACTTGCGCTTATACTTGCGGCATATATTGTCTTTTTGATAACGGTCAATGTGGTCAGCGCGATGTCGGGCGGCGCGGTATTGTACGGCTCTGCTATAGTGTTGAGATATCTGACAATATTTTTGATAGCGGCGATGTGCGTGGTATACCAAGCGGATTTGAAGGCGATATTTTCCAAAATAAGCCGTTCGTGGGAGGACAATGCCTATTCGTCCCACAATACAAGCGAGGATGATTTGCATGATGCCGCCAAGGAGATAGTCAAGGCGACACAACACATGTCCAAAAACGATATCGGCGCATTGATAATAGTGTGTCCTACTAATGTGCCCAACAATGTCATTGAAACAGGCACAAGACTGGACGCACTACTCTCAGCAGAGGTGCTGGAGTGCATATTCAATAACAAATCACCCTTGCATGACGGCGCTGTCGTTGTGAAGAATAATGTAATACTTGCGGCCGGCTGTTTTTTGCCGCTTTCGCAAGACCCGACAATAAGCAAGGAGCTGGGCACCCGCCACCGCGCGGCAGTGGGCATAACCGAAGAAAGCGATGTTGTAGCCATTGTGGTCAGCGAGGAGACCGGTATAATCAGCGTAATGCGCCGCGGCGAGATTAAGCGGTACATGACCTCTGAAAAGTTGATGGAAATACTCGAAAACACATACGGCATCAACTATATATCACGAAAAACGGAAAGACGCGCTTCCAAAAGACAGTAACGGTTGGCGAATAGACAGCATTTAATATATTCCAAGGAGCATATGATGAACTACGTGAGGATACCTGAGATACTTTTACCTAATGACAACATCAGCATAAAAGATTGGGCAGTTATTGCATGCGACCAATTCACTTCGCAAGAAGATTACTGGGAAGAACTGAATAAATCGGTAGGAGAGGTGTCCGCGCTGAGGGTGATATATCCTGAGGTGTATCTAGGGAAGAATCAAGAGGAAAGAATAGAGTCAATCAACAAAACCATGTTTACCTACCTCAAGGGAGATGTCTTTCAAAAAATACAGGGGATAATCCTATCGGTACGGACTACAATATACGGACACAGACGGGTAGGACTCATTATCTCCTTTGACCTCGAGCAGTACAATCCTTATACCAACGACAGGGCGGTCAAGGCCACTGAAGAGACTGTTGTAGAGCGTTTGCCGATAAGGATACAGATAAGAAAGGGCGCTAGCATAGAGCTACCGCATGCGTTGCTTTTGATGGATGAC
>CAYTUT010000141.1:0-4579 GCA_964441295.1 uncultured Christensenellaceae bacterium
TCGCTATGAAGTAGGTCTTATTGTCGTCTATCTCCTCCGGCTTGACCATGACGCGGATCTCTCTCCCTGCCTGAATGGCATACGATTGCTCCACGCCGCGGAAAGAATTGGCTATCTTCTCTATACTCTCCAGTCTCTTAACATAATTCTCAATAGACTCGCGTCTTGCGCCCGGTCTTGCTCCGGATATCGCATCTGCCGCCTGTACTATTACCGCCTCAAGGGTAGTTGCCTCGATATCGCCGTGGTGAGCTGCAATAGCATGCACCACCGCGTTGCTCTCCTTGAATTTTTTCGCCAAATCAACGCCTATCGATATATGCGTGCCCTCGATTTCGTGGTCTACAGCCTTGCCTATATCGTGGAGTAATCCGGCTCTTTTGGCTATCTTGATATCTGCCCCAAGCTCAGCTGCCATAATGCCTGCCAAGTGACTAACTTCCAGCGAATGTTTAAGCACATTCTGCCCGTAGCTTGTCCTATACTTGAGTCTGCCGAGAATTTTTATAAGCTCGGGATGCACTCCGAACACGCTCGCTTCGAATGCCGCCGCTTCGCCTGCCTCTTTAATCTGGTTATCAAGCTCGTTCTTGACCTTATCAACCATCTCCTCAATGCGCGCAGGGTGAATTCTGCCGTCGGTAATCAGTCTTTCCAGTGTGATTCTTGCTATCTCGCGTCTTATCGGATCAAAGCCCGAAAGCGTCACCACATCCGGCGTGTCATCGATAATTACATCGATACCGGTAGAGTTTTCGAGAGCGCGTATATTTCTTCCCACACGGCCAATTATCCTACCCTTCATATCGTCATTGGGCAGCGCTACTACCGACACCGCAATCTCCTGCGCGTGATCTGCCGCGCATCTTTGTACCGCCTGACCTACAATTTCCTTGGCTTTCTTCTCAGCATCTTCGCGTGCGGATGCCTCAATATCCTTAGCCATCTGCGCCGCGTCCTTCTTCGCCGAGTCGAGCATACCTTCAATAAGGATTTGCTTAGCCTCTTCTCTAGTCAGACCGGACACCTTCTCTAATTCTTTGGCGATCAGGTCTTCTTTGTTCTTGACATCGTTATCGCGTCTGATTATGTCCAATTCTTTCTGTTCAAGCAGAGCTTTGGATTTGTCCAATTCTTGAATCTTACGGTCTAAGAACTCCTCCTTCTTGTTGAGCTGCTCGTCTCTAGATGTCAGCCGCTGTTCAGAACGCTGTAATTCGTTGCGTCTTTCGCGAATCTCCTTGTCTAGCTCGTTGCGCAGTCTGTGGTGCTCTTCTTTTGCTTCAAGCAACGCCTCTTTCCTAAGTGTCTTTGCCTCTAATCTTCCTTCTTCTAATATGCGCTGTGCCTCTTCTCTTGCGCTGCTGAACTTCTTATTAACGAATAATCTATAAAAGAAATATCCCAAAAATCCGCCCGCAACCGCCGTAGCTATAGCTATTATCGCGGTTGCCCAAGATGGTATTGCACAAAGCACTATAGTAGGAACTATACTGCTTATCATTTCCAAACCTCCTAATATTCATATTTAAAGCAACAAGGTATTACTGTGATAATACCAGAATAACCTGATTTTAATTATACTGACAATCTTTACGAATGTCAATATTAAATGCTGATAATAGTTATCAATTATTTATTATCGTTGATAACGAGCTTTTCTATAGTATTTGTCAGCTCGGGATTCTCTTTCAGCAGGCTTATTACCTTCTCCCTGCCTTGACCTAATTTTTCGTCATTAAAGCTAATCCAAGAACCGCTTTTCTTCAATATTCCCTTTTCTACCGCCATATCCACAATGCAGCCTTCTTTGGATATTCCCGTACCGTAGATTATGTCAAACTCTGCTGTCTTGAAGGGCGGCGCCAGCTTGTTCTTGACTACCTTGACGACTGTGCGGTTGCCTATTACATTGGTTCCGTCCTTCAAGGCGTCCTTTCTTCTGACATCAAGCCGTACGCTCGAATAAAACTTCAACGCCTTGCCGCCCGGAGTTGTCTCGGGACTGCCGAACATAACGCCAACCTTTTCTCTTAACTGATTAATAAAAATGATGCTTGTTTTGGTTTTGTTGACGATACCGGTAAGCTTGCGCAGCGCCTGACTCATCAGCCTTGCTTGCAGTCCTACATGGTTTTGAGCCATGTCGCCCTCTATTTCGGCTTTTGGTGTCAATGCCGCAACCGAGTCCACGACAATGACATCCATTGCGCCGCTTCTGACTAGCGCCTCGGCAATATCAAGAGCCTGCTCGCCGTTGTCGGGCTGCGATATGTACATTTCGTCGAGATTGACTCCGAGATTAACAGCATACGACGGGTCCAGCGCATGCTCCGCATCAATAAACGCGGCTGTGCCTCCCGCCCTTTGAGCCTCGGCAACGATGTGCAGCGAAACTGTGGTTTTGCCCGAGGACTCGGGCCCGTATATTTCGATTACTCTCCCCCTTGGCACTCCGCCTATACCCAGCGCAAAGTCAAGCGATAAGCATCCCGTCCTTATCACCTCGACATTTGATTGATATCCCTCACCGAGCTTCATAATAGCACCTTTGCCGTGCACTTTCTCTATTTGGGCTATCGCTTGCTCTAATGCTTTTTTCTTGTCTTCCATAACTATACCTGCCTTTTTTCTAATTATATTGTAATATTTCTTCCCTAATAATGACTATTCGGTAATTATATCCTCAATCAACATCTTGGAGAAGTCCGTGGGCTGTCTTAATCTGTTAATCAGATAAAACAGCGCGGCATTCGTTGCTGTTTTTCTCACAGTCTCGCGGTCACCTTGAAAAACATGCCTGAACACCTCGTTTTTGTCCGAGTCAACAACTGCGATATAGGTAAGTCCCACGGGCTTTGTCTCGGTACCTCCGTCAGGACCGGCAATCCCGGTGGTGCTTATCGCAATATCGGCGTCTCCGCCCTTAATTAAGCCCATTGCCATCTGCATACATACCTCGGAAGAAACGGCGCCATGCTCCTTGATTGAATGCTCGTATACCTCCAGCCTGTCTTTTTTGGACTCGTTGCTATAGGCAACTATTCCCTCAAAAAACACCTTGCTGCTTCCGGGGATATCCACAATGGATGAGCATATCATTCCGCCGGTTATGCTCTCCGCGACCGATAGCTTGTATCTATATAGCTTGAGGTAATCCACTGCCCGTTCGGACAATGAAATATTGTCATCTCCGTAGACCGCGGCGCCAAAGCTGTCATACACGCATACTAGCGCACTGTCAATATCCCTCTCGTCCGAGCCTTTAACCGTAAGTAAGGTGTCCTGATAAGCGCTGTGCGCTCTGTACTCAACCGCGGGGAACATGCCAAAAATTTCCTTTAGCATATTATTAATTGTTATCTCGTCATAACCGAATATTTTGAGATATTTTGTCAATTGTTTTCTCCTTTTCCAGCGAATACATGTTTGTTTTTTACCACATAATTGACACCGGATATTACTGTCAGCAAAAAAGCTATGCCGAACAATATTTGACCGGTGTAATTAAAAAACTTGAAATATATTTCGTACAGCTTGCCCATTTGCTGAGCGGTAAAGGCATAGCTGAACATAATAACAGGCAAGGATATGTTAGTAAAGATAGTCTTTAGCTTACCAATATTGTCCGCCGCTAGCACTACGCCCTTTGAGGCGGCTATCATGCGAAATGCTGACACAATGAGCTCTCTGCATATTATCAACGAGACCATTATCGCGCCGTATGGAGCAAAAAACTGCCCTGCGTCCACCATTACGATCATTGCAACCACTGCAAGCGCCTTATCCGCAATAGGGTCCAAAAACTTGCCGAAACTTGTTACCATATTGCGGTGTCTTGCTATATAGCCGTCCACAAAATCTGTGCAGGCGCACAGTGTAAATACAAGCGCCGCGAAAAAGTAGTTGCCCCAAAACTGCACATAAAACAAGACTAAAAACACAGGAATCAACGCAATTCTGCTGATTGTAATCTTTGTGGGTAAATTCATTCCTCTGCCTCCGCGTGACCTTTGAGGTCAAGTTTTAATCTTTTCTTGATTTTTATACTGTATTGACTGCCGACATCCACAGGCTTTGACGCAGTGAAAAATACTTTTTTGTCAATTTCGGGGTGATTGTATTCGCTATGTCCAAAAAAGCATTGCTTGCCGTAATCAATACCGTCACAGGTAATAGTCACCGACTTTCCAATCATTTTGTCCGCTTGCTCTGTCATGATAGCAGATTGGATAGCGGTTATTTCTCTTAATCTCTCTTTTTTGATTGCCGCACTTACTTGTCCTTTCATAAAATATGCCGCAGTGCCGTCCTCTCTGGAATAAGCAAAAAAACCTGCATTATCAAGCCGATACTCCGCCACAAAATCGCACAACGCCTTGAATTGGCGGTCGCTCTCCGACGGGAAGCCTACGATAAATGTGGAGCGGACGCTTATATCCCTGGTTTTTATGTAGTCAAGCAGCTCCCTCAAGTCCTTTTCTCGGCTCTTTCTGTTCATTAGCCCTAGGACAGTATCGTCAATGTGCTGCATAGGCATATCAATGTATCTTGCGAACTTGCCCCCGCTGGAAATACG
>CAYTUT010000142.1:0-4509 GCA_964441295.1 uncultured Christensenellaceae bacterium
TTGCGGTAAAGGAGATTCGCAGGCCGGCAGCGGGGGTTATCGTACATGTAGGAGGAAGATATGGATTATAAAAAAGGCGCAGAAGGCATGATGAAGCTTGTAACAAAGGTAGTGGACGAGATTGGTCCGCGCTTGCCGGCATCGGCGGAGGAGCGCGCTGCGGCGACCCTGATTAAAGCCGAATACGAAAAAAATATCGGTCTAAAAACCGTTTCGGAGCCATTCAAGGTTGCCCCGAACTCTACGATAGGCTTTATTCCGTTTCTTGGATATATCGCGCTTGGCGGTTTTTTACTTATGTGGGTTATGCCGATACTCGGGGCAATCGCCGCGGCTTTCGTCTTGGTATACGCATTCACAATGGTTTTTGTTTATACCGATCTTCTCAAATTTTTGTGGCCCAAAAAGATCAGCGAGAATTTTTATACCGTTCAGGAGCCGAAATCCGGCAAGGCGGATTTTACCATAATCCTCGGCGCGCACTATGACAGCAGCTGGCATTGGACGCTTCAGTACAAGAATCCCAAGACACTTATTCCCAAGCTTGCGACTGGCATTGTTGCCGTTCTAGTTTTGCTGATTTCCACAATTGCGCTGACGGCATTGGGCAACCTGCCTATTTGGAAGGCAATAGGCAATTATCAGTCAGGCGGATGGAGCGCAACCGAATGGGTCATGCGGCTTTTGCCCGTTGCTCTGTCGCCGGGATTTATATTTCTTATACTATTTTTGTCCCCTGATAAGAATGTGGCCTCTCCGGGCGCAATGGACAATCTCAGCGGAATAGCTCTCAATATGGAGATAGCTAAGCATTATGCGGAGCATCCCGAGGAGCTTCCTGACAACTGCAGGCTGATTGCGACCGCGTTCGGCTGCGAGGAGGCGGGACTTAAAGGCTCTATGGCATTTGTAAAACAGCATAAAAATGACGGATTGCTTGACAACGCGTATGTTATCAATGTGGACTCGGTCAGTGACGGCGATTATTTTGAGGTGGTTATGGGCGATATTATGCAGATGACCAAGTTTGACCCCGAGATGATAGCAATGGGATATGATTGCTTAAAGGAAGCCGGAGTACTGCGCAAGAGCGGCAAGATATACAATCCTGTTGGCGGCTGTGATTCCACACCCTTTGCAAAAATCGGCGTGCCGACTGTCACAATTGCGGCGCAGGATCCTGTACCTACTACATATTACCATACCAAAGACGACAGACCCGAAAGACTGAGCAAAGAGGTTTTTGCGGAGGGTATTGAGGTTGTGCACAGATTAATTAACAAAATATGCGAGAAGGAAACGGCGAAGAAGTAAGGGCAGATTAATAGACCAACTGCATCGGTAGACAATCCCAATGATATTATTATAATAATGCGCATTGCGCCAAAAAAACCACGCTGGAACAACTGTCACAGCGTGGTTTTTGGAGCGGAAGACGGGAATCGAACCCGCGAGAATCGGCTTGGGAAGCCGACGCTCTACCATTGAGCGACTTCCGCACAAAAATATTATATACTCCTATCCCTTAGCTGTCAATACAAAATCACGACTATTTGAACCATTATCAGAAATGCTGTTATGCGCAGTAAAATATATTGATAATGCCGTGACTGCCGTTCATTTTAATTTGATTGACTTATAGCGTTATTTAATGTATATTATTATAGAGTAAAAGGTATATATATGGACTATTCGCAAGTTTTGGCTAAAGAATTCAATATCATAAAAGCGCATGCCGACAACATTGTGTTGTTAATCAATGATGGCAACACCATACCTTTCATCGCGCGTTACCGCAAAGAGATGACCGGCTCGTGCGATGACCAGGTTTTGAGAGATATTGCGGACAGATACGAATATTTGAAAGGGCTTGACAAGAGAAAGCAGGAAGTGACGGCATCCATAACCGAACAAGGTAAATGGACCGAAGCGTTAAGCGTTGCGATAGAGGCGGCGGTTACGCTTGCCGAGGTTGAGGATATATACCGTCCGTACAAGCAGAAGCGCAAGACAAAGGCAAGCATTGCAATAGAAAAAGGCTTGCAGCCGCTTGCAGAGCTTATACTTTGCGAAAAGGTGCCTGATATCATGGCAAAAGCATCGGAGTATATCAACGAAGAGTTGGGAGTTCAGACCGCCGAGCAGGCGATTGAGGGCGCCAAAGATATCATTGCGGAGATAATATCCGATGATGCGGCGTTGAGAAAAGTCTTGAGAGAATACCTTGCGCAAAGAAGCGAAATCAAATCTCAGATTGCTAAGAAGGAAGAGGCTAAGACGTACGAAATGTATGCTGACTTTTCGGAGAGTGTCAGTATTATACCCTCTCATAGGATACTTGCAATCAATAGAGGGGAGAACGAAGGCGCGCTCAAGGTTTCTATTGTAGCGGACGCAGACTTTGCCATTAATACTATAGCAAAAAGCTATATTAAGGGTAGCGGCTTTTGCTCAACATTGATTAAAGACGCGGTTGAAGACAGCTACAAGAGGCTGATATTCCCGTCATTGGAGAGAGAAATCCGCACAATGCTCACGGATAGGGCCAACGAGCAGGCTATCCGAATGTTCGAGGTCAATCTCCGTCCTTTACTGCTGCAGCCGCCGCTAAGAGGCAAGGTTGTGCTTGCTCTTGACCCCGCCTACCGTACAGGCTGTAAGGTGGCGGTAGTCAACCCGAACGGCGATGTGCTGGCAACCGGTGTGGTATACCCCACACCTCCTCAAAATGCCGTCGAGGACGCTGAAGAGAGGCTCATGAAAGCTATCAACAAATACGGCGTAGAGGTCATATCTATCGGCAACGGTACGGCAAGCAAAGAAACAGAGATATTTGTGGCTTCGCTCATCAAAAAATGCAAAATGCCCTTGTCATATATAGTTGTTAACGAAGCGGGAGCGTCCGTATATTCGGCGAGCAAGATAGGGGCTGAAGAATTCCCTCAATTCGATGTATCCTTGCGAAGCGCTGTTTCTATTGCAAGGCGCCTGCAGGACCCTTTGGCAGAGCTAATCAAAATTGATGTGAAATCAATCGGAGTCGGGCAATATCAGCATGATATGCCTCAAAAGCGTTTGACCGAGGTGTTGGAGGGCGTTGTCGAGGATTGCGTCAACAAGGTTGGGGTAGAGCTCAATTCGGCATCCCCGAGCCTTTTGACATATGTAGCGGGACTCAATAAAAGCATCGCAAAGAGCATTGTTGAGTACAGGGCTAATAATCCTTTCAAAAGACGCAGGGAGCTATTGAATGTGCCCAAGCTCGGCGCGAAGGCATACGAGCAGTGCGCAGGCTTCTTAAGAATCAGCAGCGGCGAGGATATACTTGATAATACAGGCGTTCATCCCGAGTCATACGGCGCTGTTGAGAAGCTGCTTGCATATTTTGGCTACACCGCAAAGCAGCTCAAGGACGGCGAACTCGGCGACTTAATGAGCAGAGTGCAAAAGGAGGGGATCTCTAAGGTAGCCGCCGCCTGCGGAGTAGGAGTACCTACTCTCAATGATATCGTTGTGGAGCTAATGAAGCCGGGCCGCGATGTGCGTGATTCACTACCTGCTCCCATTCTGCGCAATGACCTTTTGGACATGAACGACCTCAAGGAAGGTATGGAGATAGTGGGAACGGTGCGTAATGTTATAGATTTTGGCGCTTTTGTTGATATTGGCGTACATCAAGACGGTTTGGTGCATATTTCGCAGATTACCGATAAGTACATCAAGCATCCTTCAGAGGTGCTTAAAGTTGGCGATGTGGTAACGGTAAGGGTGCTGTCAGTGGATAAGGAAAGGAAAAAAATTGCTCTTACGATGAGAGAATCGGGCGGAGCAAGACAAAATACAGGAGTACAAAACAAGAAAGCAAATGTTCAAAAACCCGTGCAGAATCAGCAGGAAGACAGCTATGATACGGCAATGGAGAAGCTGAAGCAAAGGTTTGGCAAGCATTAAAGGAGAGGCTATGGCAAAAACAATTATTAACGAGGAGGCGTGCAAGGGATGCGGACTGTGTGTTTCGGCATGTCCTAAAAAAATCTTGGCAATCCGTGAGGAATATACCAACGCAAAAGGATATTTCCCGGTGTCTAATGAGAATATCGAGGCATGTATCGGCTGCGCGGCGTGCGCAATAATCTGCCCGGATTGCGTGATTGAGGTGGAAAGATGAGCGAAAGAGAACTGATGAAGGGCAACGAGGCAATCGCCGAAGCGGCTATCCGCGGCGGCTGTAGATTTTTTTTCGGATATCCTATCACTCCCCAAAATGAGATACCCGAGTATATGTCGGCAAGAATGCCCGAGGTAGGCGGCGTCTTTATTCAGGCTGAGAGCGAGGTGTCGGCTATCAATATGGTGTATGGTTCGGCAGGAGCTGGAGCAAGAGCAATGACTAGTTCCAGCAGCCCCGGCATAAGCCTCAAGCAGGAAGGCATCTCATACATAGCCGGCGCAGAGCTTCCTTGCGTTATCGTCAATATGGTAAGAAGCGGTCCGGGTCTTGGCGGGATT
>CAYTUT010000143.1:0-4478 GCA_964441295.1 uncultured Christensenellaceae bacterium
TTGTCGGCGGCACCCCCATACGCACATGGAATAGCGGCGAGGCATAAAGAAGGGCGGCAGGGGGGTCAAGATAGGTGTTCTCGTCTGCGGATACCCCCGTCAAGCCTGTAATCGTATTAGACCAAAAGTCCTTAAAGCCGGACGAATTGTCCAAGTAATAGTATTGATCGGTAAAATCTGTCGGCCCCACCATGCTTGTGACGAAAGCTATTCTTATAGGGCTTTCATCAAAGCGCTTATAGCTATACAGCAAGGCGAGATGCCCGCCCGCCGAAGCGCCCGCCAAGGCAATGGAGTCGGCATTTATTTTGTATTCTTGCGAATTATTCTTAATATAACCTATCGCTGATTCGATATCTTCAAGCATGTCCAGATAATTTGCTCCCGAGGTGAATAAGCTGTAATTAATGCACACCGCCGCATAGCCGTTATTGCAGAGCGACTTTGCAAAGCTCTTAAAATCTCCCTTATCGCCAGCCGCCCAGCCGCCCCCGTGAATAAGCAAAAACGCGTTGACCGGCTGATCAATTTTGGCGGGAGTCTGCGGAAGGTAAATATCCATAACATTGCGCTCGTTGGAGCCGTAGCGGATATTGTAGTACGACTTTCCGCTGTCGAACAAAAAGCATCCGCCGCTAGCAAAGCAAATACAGCATATAGTGGCAAGGGTAATTATTTTGATACAAATATCAGTCAATCTATTGTAAGTCATATGATATGATTGCAGACTCGGCGCACTCAATCGTAATATTAATAGGCTCATTTGACGGGAGTTGTATGACAGTCTTTCCCGAAGAGGCGCTGTAAGGTATGGCGCTGCCGTTATTTGTCACGCTTTGAGGTTCATTATCACAACAAAAAACCAGTTTTAGATTATCGGCGCTTGACGGTTTGTATTGTATGTGGTAGCGGCGTCCGTCGCGTTTTACGCAAAGCAGAGGTGAGGATACCGCATAGCTCGTTTTGGGTATTTTCGGCGCGATAATTATGCTGTCGGCGCTAAATTCTGCTCCGAGAAGCTTGAAAATCGTGTATTGCTGCCAGGTATGGGCGTGCAGATTCAATACCGGGAAATCCTCCCAATCGACGCCTACTGTCAGCTTAAATATCTTTTCGCGCTTGCCTGTGTACGGATTTTTGCTGTTTTGCGTTCGGCCGGGGTACTTGGCGTACGAGGCATTGACGGAGTCCGGACCGCTCCATATGCCGTACCATATCTCGGGATATTCTTCAGCTTGAGCGTAACGGGAGTTTTTGAGCCACTCGTCATAAGCATAACTGCCATTGATTTTTGCTAGCGCCCACACGAGATAGCCGTTTATTGCCGGCCATATTCCTCCGTTTTCCAAAGTGCCGGTGTCGAGTCCTTTACTGTTTTCGGTCTTGTCCTTGTCGTAACTTATAAGTGATGCGCCATTGGGATTGTCCAGCAATGCGCGGATATTTTGAGCAAGAGTATCGGCGTCGGAGCTCTCAAGCGCTTCGCCGATTATCGCCCAGGGCTGAGGCTCGAGCCATAGCAAATCATCTCCCAGCCAACCGAGCTTTTCGCCCATAAACGCGCGCTTGAACCATCTGCCGTTCCATTGCGCTGCGACCGCCTCTTTGATATCGGCAGACCATTGCAAGGATTGGGCGGCATCATCGTCGCGGCCGATTGCTTTGAGCATCTCGCCAAAAATCTTGAACGCGTATATTGCAATAGCAGAGTTGAGCATGGATTCGCTGTGTTTTTGGGCATACTTAGTCCTTGAAAACGGCACCCTTCCGTACACAGCCTGGTCATTCCAATCCCCTGTCCGCATTCGTATTAAGCCGTGCGCGCCCTTGCCTATCTCATTTTGAATATATCGATAAGCAAGCATTACCCCTTCAAGTACGGTGCGCTCCGTACTGTTACCGTCCTTTTTGCTTGTATACTTGGTACTGAGAAAGGCATAGTCGCGTGTCGCGAGAACATACTCGGCGACAAAGTTGAGAAGCATTAATTGCAAATCCGAGGGGACCATGACAGCGGCAAACATCATGCCGTAACCGTGCGTAGCGTAGGGTAATTCGCCCGTTGAGGACATTTCACGCAGGGAAAAGAGTATATGCTCTCTCGCTATATACGGCTCTGAGTATATAAAAGGCAGGGCATGCTGCAGTTGGTCGCGCGGCGCGCCCTGCAGTCCCATAACGTATTGGTAATGTCCGCCCTGGGATAGTATATGGGATTGAAAATAATCAGAGTATGTCATACTGCCGCGGAGATAGGCGTTGTGCCACATTAATTCCCTGTCCAGCCATTCGTCACCCGGAATATCAACCGATATCCTGTCAGTTTTCCATCTTTGCACTGTCTCAAGCAACACTTGGTCTATGTTTTTAGCGCGATACTCGTTGAGCAGTGTGGTAAGGTCACTCCTTTCGCGGGAGTAGACAAAGGCAAAGGTTAGCACCTTCTCTTCGCCGGGATTTAGGCAGAAAGCCTTATGCAGCAAAAACATATCGGCGGGTCTGTCATACCGCATTGTGCCCTTGCTGAAATAATCTGGACTGTTTGCTCCGCCTTTGCCGAAGAAGCATCCAGCGTCCGTCATAACGGACACGGTGTCGCTAAGGCAGTAATAGGAGTTGTCATAAGGCTCGCGGTCAAAACCAAAGTTGTTGTTTTCGGAGAAAAAGCGCTTGGAGAACCTTTTGAAGAGAGATTCTGCCGCGTGTTGACCGATACGGGCAAAGGATAAGTTGGGTTTGTATTTGCGCGTGAGCCTTATTCCGTTGGAAGCTATCGAAGCGAATTTTTGATAATCTTTTTCAAGGCGGCGTCTGAAGCTTGAGACATTGGCTGTATTGAAGGTAAGCTGCGCGGCGCAGTAGTGCGTGAAGGTAAACTGGTAATTTTGCGCCCCCATGTAATCATACCATTCAAAATCAACAGGGCTTGAGCTTATGTTTTTGACAACGACCTTTTTCAGCATCAGCGGCTCATCGCCGTACGGAGAGAACATTATCTCTTCGACCTCGGCCTCGGCGTTTTTGGTTATTTTGCGCATATATCCCGTGCCGTACTCGCGGCGCATATCTTGACCACTATAGAATGTGTTAAGAAGCTCTTTTCCCTTGAGATATCCGAATCCTCCGCCATACTGATGATTTTTTGGACAATAATCGTTCAAAAACTTCGGACATCTTTCGTCGTGGCGCAGCTGTAAATAGCCAAAGTTGGAACACAAGGCAACTATGCGGTCATTGCCAAAACAGAAAGTGTGGTTGCGCCTGTCGTTCCAGGCCTCGTTGGTCATTGTAATTGCCTTTTTGTCATTCAGCTGATTGGTTTCGTACAAGTATGCCGCGCAGCCGAACAGCCCCTCTATCCACTTGCCAAAATAGCCGTTTCCGTTATTGCTCATTATTCACCTCTATGACTTTATTGCTCTTTCGGGATTATTTTTTATCTGGGACTGCGTGTATCCGTGGAAAGGCTCTGTAGCCTTCCTTTTCATCTTGCGTATTTTTGATGGACAGGTTGTAACGCACAGTCCGCAGCCTAGGCATTTGCTTTGATCAAGTGTTGGCAGTCCGTCATTCATACTTATTGCGCCAAAATAGCATCTGGAGACGCATTTTGCGCAGCCTGTACACTTTTCTAGCGCGGATTGCTCGCATACAAAACCCGATGCCCTGACCATGGGGATACCGTACCTGACCTTTATGTGCATAGGCACGCAGGCTTTGTCATCGCAATTACAAAGCACATACATTTTTCTGCCCTGAGGAGAGGATACACACATTATTTGGTGGACTAAGCCGATATCCTCGAATTCTTTAAGCTTTTGGAGCACATCATCCGCCACCATATATCCCATGTCGGGATACTTAGTCATAGAATCATCGAGAGAGGCAACCTCCGCAATCAACATGCATGTGGCGCGCGGAACATGGTCATCCGCTTTTCTGAAGGATTTGCACGAGCAGGGCCATATCTGTCCAACCTTTGCGCGTTTTACCAGCTCTAATATGCTCTCATACGGCATGATTTCGACACCTCTGCCCAAAGAGGTATCCGCGGGAATAAGAAAGCCGGCGTAATAATTGGTGAACCAGTTGAAAGTACGCTTTGCAAGTCTGCCGAACAGCTTGTTCTCTGACTGCTTTGCCCACCACAAGAAAAAATCCAGCGAACGCACCTCGCACTGATTGCCAAAATAATCGACAATGTGATAGTCGAGCTTGTCAAGCCAACTCATTTTTTTACTTGTTGGATAAATGTGCTTTTTGCGCGCTGTCGACTTAACATATTTTTTGTTTTGAAGCCGGCAAAGACGGTGCTCCAGCTTTTGCTTCCAATAAGCGCTCGAATTAAGCACCCATAATTTGTGGAGCGAGGCGAATTCGGGGTGCTTCTCATAAAAATGCTCAATGTAAGGGTCTTTGCATGTGGCAAGAGAGTGAAAATCATCCATTATTGCCGCTATCTTCGGCTTATCGAAAGA
>CAYTUT010000144.1:0-4465 GCA_964441295.1 uncultured Christensenellaceae bacterium
AAATATGCTCATGGAATTTAACTTTCGTTCGCTTGTCGAGCGCTTTGCCTATGAAGAGACGAAAGTATCAAAAGCTTTGGACGGGGATATTATTGAGATAGCTTCCAAGGAAGAATTGCAAAGAGCGTTGGGCGCCGTCACTATCGGCAAAGTTTTTTGCTATAGATTGGGCGCAAATATTGCCTTCGCATGCGACACATCGCGCGAATACCGCATAAACATCCGCAATGATTTGGTGGATAAAGGCCTTGACTATGAATACGCGTCAAGTCAAATTGCCGGCATACTTAAAGATAAAGGGATAACCAAAATAACCTTTGATGTAAAATCCGATTTTTACGCATTGAAAAGCTTTCTTAACGGGGAATCTTATGAGGCTGAAGACCTTATGCTGATGTCATATGTTTTGGACGCCGGCAATATTTTTTATTCGGCTGAGGAACTTGTCAAATTCCATGGCTACTCTGGCGAAAGGGTGGCTGCCGAGATGCTCGAATTGTACAATTGCTTTACAAAAAAGCTTGACGAAACAGACCTTGCAAAGGTTTATAACGGTATTGAAAAGCCCCTAATCCCCGTGCTTTTTGATATGGAAAAGACGGGATTTAAGGTAGATAAGCAGGTGCTTAAAGAGCTGGAGGACAAGTATTCGGCAGAATTAACAGCCCTTACCGAGGAGATATATGTTCACGCCGGGCATCCATTCAACATCAACTCTCCAAAACAGCTCGCTGTTGTACTCTTCGATGAGCTAAGACTGCCTTCAGACAAGAAGAAGAGCACCAATGCGGACAAGCTTAATTTTCTTAGCGCAAGACATCCGATAATACCGCTTTTGCTAAGGTACAGACAACTTGCCAAGCTGCTTTCCACATACATTGTGGGACTAGCAACCGGACCGGATGGCAGGTTGCGCACACTGTTCAAGCAGGCAGTCACAACAACAGGCAGGCTGTCCTCGACAGAGCCGAATCTTCAAAACATCCCGATAAGGACAGCTGACGGCAAGGAGATACGCCGCGCATTTGTCGCCGATGAGGGCTGCAAGCTTGTTACTGCGGATTATTCGCAAATCGAGCTTAGGCTGATGGCGCATTACTCCAAGGATAAAGAGCTGATAACAGCATATAACGAGAATCGCGATATCCATACAGCGACAGCGGCGAAGGTATTCGGCGTAACCGAGCTTGAGGTGACTTCGGAGATGAGGCGCCGCGCTAAGGCGGTCAATTTCGGGATAATTTACGGGATAAGCGATTTTGGCTTGGCCAACAATATCGGAGTATCCGTGACAGAGGCGAAGCAGTTCATTGAAAGGTATTTCGCGACCTATCCTTCTGTAAAGAAGTATATGGAAGAAACCAAAAAATTGGCGCATGAGTCCGGTTATGTCAAGACGCTTTTCGGGCGTGTTAGAAATATACCTGAGCTTAAGTCCAGCAACTTCAATGTGCGAAGCTTTGCCGAGCGAGCCGCCATGAATATGCCTTTGCAGGGAAGCGCATCAGATATTATCAAATTGGCAATGATTAATGTGTATTATGCGCTCTCTAAGGCGGGATTGCGCTCTAAGATAATCCTTCAAGTGCATGACGAACTGATAATAGAATCTCCCAATGCTGAAGTGGACAAAGTCAAAAGAATACTATCTTATGAGATGGAGAATGTTGTCCGCTTGTCAGTACCATTGGTGGCTGATGTGGGCTGCGGATATAACTGGATGGAGGCAAAATGAGCAGTAGACCGTTTACAGTAGGCATTATTGGAGGTATCGGGAGCGGCAAAAGCGCGGTGACTAGTATATTGCGCGGTTTGGGCGCATATGTTATTGTTGCCGACGAGATTAATGCCGAGCTGCTTTGTGATGCGGATTATATTGCCAAGATTAATGCGCTGTTTCCCGAGGCTGTGCAAGACGGAGCAGTCAACACAGCTCTGTTGTCCGCTGTAATCTACAATGACGAAACCAAGCGCAGACAGCTTATGGGACTTTCGCATCCAATTATAATCAATACTATGCGCGAGCGGACTGTTGCGCCGCTGACATTCTATGAGATACCGTTGTATAACGGCAACGATATAAAGCTTGATCTCCTTTGGTATGTACTCGCAGACGCCGCGATTCGCATTGAGCGCGTAAACAGGCGCAGTGGTATGGCTAAAGAAACAGTTCGGCGAATAATAGAACTGCAAGGGAATATCAATACTGATGGTCAGCGTACTGTGACTATCGATAACAATGGAGATTATTCAGCGCTCAAGGCAAAGGTGGAGGAGTTGTATTGCGAATTGCTTCAAGAATTGCAGCAGTAATTATTGTTGCCGCCGTGCTATTGCTTCTTTGCGGGTGCTATTACGGCGCCAAGCCATATTTGACTATTGTGCAAAATGTCTGTGATGACTATGCTGTCGAGCCAGAGCTTGCGCTTGCGGTTATTAAGGCGGAGAGCAACTTCAATCCCGACGCTGTTTCCCGAGCTGGCGCAATAGGTATAATGCAGCTCTTGCCGACCACAGCGGAGTGGATATGCGCTTTGCTGGGTATCGAATACAGGCAGGCAATGCTTTTTGATGCCGAGTACAATATTCGGCTGGGAGTATGGTATCTTGAGTATTTATCATACTTTGATGACCGCGACTGGCAGCTTGCCGCGTACAATGCCGGCGAGGGCAAAGTAAGAGAATGGCAGCAGGCAGGAGTGACTGTGGACAGCATCCCGTACTTCGAAACCAGACATTATGTGGAGAAGGTTAATAATTATTACTCTCTGTTCAAAAAAAGAAAATTTTTTAATTGACTTTTGTATACGTGTGATAATACAATATTGTAGTAATGCGAGGATGGCGGAATTGGCAGACGCGCTAGATTCAGGTTCTAGTGGTAGTAGTACTGTGTGGGTTCAAGTCCCGTTCCTCGCACCAAGATACCGCGCTTTGTGCGGTATCTTTTTTTACCTTATTTTAATGCTTCGGCGAATCTGCTTATATCGGCGTTACTGCCGCAGTGTTATATATTGATATAGTTAAAATGTCGGCGTTACTGCCGCAGTATGTAATATAATGCAATAGTCGGAATACCGGTGTTACCGCTATAGTGCGTTATATAACACAATATTGGACAATAGCCAATGACTCAACGATATTGCATGTGATAGGCTTATTAAAGAATTACGCGTGACGGCTGCTAGCGCCGCGCCTAGCAATCCGACAGCTGACGGTTTATTAGTAAAAAGTTATATTTATCTAATAAGATAATAGCGAAAGCAGATATAACGTCACAAATTTTTTGAATTTTTTTGCATAAAGCATTGACAAAGGCTGATAATATGAATATAATACGATTAGCAGTCAAATGCGTGGAGTGCTAACAGACCTTGGACGGGATTGCTAGGGAGGCGCTGGTGAAGAATTCTTTATCACTTAGAAAGCAAAAAATATTGAAACTGCTGGTTTCAAGGTATATTTCGACCGCTCAGCCCGTATCTTCCAGCGATATCAAAGTAGATTTTGAGGAGGATATCAGTTCTGCTACCATTCGCAGCGAGTTATCCGCGCTTGAAGAACTGGGATATCTTATTCAGCCGCATGTATCGGCAGGCAGAATTCCCTCCAACAAGGCATATAGATTCTATGTGGAAAGTTTGCCTAAGGAGTTGGGAGGTAAGGATGTTGCGGTTAGAGATGTAAGAAATTATTTCGAACGCAAAATGGGTGAGATTGAGGATATAGTACGCACTACGGCGCAGATAATCAGCGATATTACCAACTATACCTCGGTTGTTGTTGTCAAGAAGCCCTCCGATGTGCTGGTAAAAAGTATCAAGCTAGTTGATATAGGCGCAGACAGCGCGCTTGTGATTATCATCACCAACGCCGGCATTATCAAGGATAACATCATTGATTTGCCCAAGGATATCGGCGGAGGTTATTTGGATACGGCATCCAAAATACTCAATGATCTGTTTGCAGATAAGACGGTTGAGGAGATAAAAGAAACAAAAAACCACATTGAGAATGAGCTGTCAGACTACAAAAGTCTCTTAAATGATATTATTGAGCTGATAGAAAACTACAGCGACGGCAAGAACAGCAAGATCTTTGTCGAGGGCGCTGCTAAGTTGCTGGACTATCCCGAATATTATCAGATAGATAAGGCGAAGAGCGTACTCGCGGAGATTGACAAAAAAGAGCACCTTGGCGAGCTGATAACCCGTAACGACGGGATAGAATTTAGTGTGCGCATAGGCAAGGACGATGACGGCATAGATAATTGCTCGATAGTCAGCGCAAGGTACCGTATTGACGGAAAGCAAGAGGTGCATGCCGGGGTTATCGGCCCTGAACGAATGGATTATTCAAAAGTGTTCAATGTGCTGAGTCACATTGAAGAAGCGATAAAAGAGATAATAGACAAGAAGGAGGATTGCAATGACAAAAAAGAAGACTGACGGGCAGAATACTAATA
>CAYTUT010000145.1:0-4396 GCA_964441295.1 uncultured Christensenellaceae bacterium
AAAATCCCTGCGGGGTTTGAGGTGATTGATGCAGGCAAGCAGTTTGAAAAAACCGTGCAAAGCCTTGTAACAGCATACAAAATTAATAACCTCGGCATGGAGATGTGTGATCTGTCGTACTGTAATTACAGAAAATATGAGGAAATGCTTGACGGAGTGAGCCTTATTGATGTAAGCGAACAGGTAACAAAGGCAAGAATACTCAAAAGCGATGTCCAAATAGAACTAATTAGTAGAGCCGCTCAAATCACCGACAACGCCCTTGTTAGAGTTTTGCCCGAAATCAAAGAAGGGATAAGCGAAATTGAGCTTGCGTATGTGACACAATTAATGCTCGTTAAAGAGGGCGCGGAGGGCATATCCTTTGACACAATTTGCGTTTTTGGCGAGAACACCGCCAACCCGCACGGACACCCGTCTTTGCGAAAGCTGAAGAAGGGTGACGCAGTGACCCTCGACTTCGGAGCGGTGTACAACGGATATTGCGCCGACCTTACGCGCTCGTTGCATTTTGGACGGCCTGATACCGAATATATTAAGGTATACAATATCGTCAAGGATGCCAACGCAAGAGCGATTGAAGGCTTATACTCCGGCATAACCGGCGCGCAGGCAGATGCGCTGTGCAGAGATTATATTGAGTCCAAAGGCTACGGCGGCGCATTTTTGCACTCACTGGGACACGGTGTTGGCGTTGAAGTGCACGAAAAGCCCTATCTTGCAAAAAACAGCATGGACATCCTTGACAACAATATGGTCTTTTCAATCGAACCGGGCATCTATACGGATACTTTCGGCGTAAGGATTGAGGACCTTGTAACACTTAGGAATAATAAGGCTGTAGTGTTAAGCAACAGCGACAAAAATTTATTAATAATTTAGGAGGCAATTATGGGATTCATTTCGGCGGGTGATTTTAGGAAAGGTATTACTTTTGAGATAGATAACAATGTTATGGTTATTGTTGACTTTCAGCATGTCAAGCCTGGTAAGGGCGCGGCGTTCGTCCGCACAAAAATCCGCAATGTTATTACGGGAGGGGTGATTGAGCGCACTTTCAATCCTACCGACAAGTTTGAGACCGCGCACATTGAACGCAAGGACATGGAGTATCTCTATACCGACGGGGAATTCTATTATTTTATGGATGTAGAGAATTACGAGCAAATGCCTTTGAATCACAGTCAGGTTGAGAATGCTCTTAACTATATCAAGGAGAACTCAAAGGTTACCGTATCCTTCTATAAGGGCAGCGCGTTTTCGGTCGAACCCGAGAACTTTGTTGAGTTGCAGATAACAGTTTGTGAGCCTGCCGTAAGAGGCGACACCGCGCAAGCAGGCACGAAGCCCGCCACGCTTGAGACGGGGCTCAAAATTCAGGTACCTATGTTTATTAACGAGGGTGATGTTGTGCGTGTTGATACCCGCAACGGCACCTATATGTCAAGGGTCTAGTCATTGCCCCTCGAATATTAATTCGCATATTACGTATAGTAAAGCACCCTGTCCCGCGATACGGGACAGGGTGTTTTATATATAGACGGATTATGCACGCAGTGATAGGTAGATTAGCGTACATATTGATAGACAGCTTATCTCAAATGTGATAGATGGATTAATTTTATTCCAAAACTAAATTATAATTATGTAATTAATAATGACAGCAAAATGGCAAAAAAAAATTATCTAATAGAGATATTAATAGCCTGAGTTAGGTATCGCCGAAGAAGATGGCTTTGCGTATGTTATAATACTTTTTGCTACATTGAGCATATGATCGGCGATTCGCTCGATATTGCTTACAAGCGCTAGAAATACCGCTCCGCTCTCTGCTGAGCACCGGCCTTCTTCAAGGCGCGCCACATGCGCTCTGGTAAGGTTTTTCTTGTAGTCATCTACAAGACTCTCATAGGTTTCTGCTTGCATCAAAGCCTGCAAATCCACATTTTGAAAAACTCTCATGCATGTAGCGTAAAGCATCTGTGTCGCATTGTGCATTTCGCATATTTCAGCTTTTGCATGCTCCGAAAAAGATGTATTAGCCAATATCATTCTCTCAGTGTATTCTAATATATTCTCCGCATAATCGCCGATACGTTCTATATCGCTCACCACATGGTAATATGTGCCGATTATTTCCTCATCATGCGAAGAAGCAATTGCGCCGGATATCTTGACAAGAAATTTGGTTATTTCCTTGTTGAGGAAGTTAATTTCCTTCTCTCTTTGGTCAAAAACTCCTTTTTCGCTAAGGTCGTTGGCGGTTATCGCTTTAATCGATCTTACAAAGTTTTCATAAGCTAAGCTTGCCATCCGCATTATTTCCAATTTTGCTTCGCCTAGCGCTATTGTAGGAGTTGCCAGCAACCGCTCGTCAATATATTTGGTTGCAAGCTCTACGGCGGAACCGTCACCCTTATCCGTAATAATGTGTTCTACAAATTTTACAAACATATTGATGAAAGGTATTAATATTAAGGTAGTTGTGATATTGAAGATAATATGGAATATGGCAATTTTGAATTCTATTGCGCCGGGCAATACAGCAATGATAGCTTTGTTAGCTGCAGGTATCATAAACAGGGTAAAGAAAATAATTGTGCCGATTAAATTGAACAGGAGATGTATCGCAGCAGCGCGTTTTGCCGCGGTTGTTGCGCCGATTGATGCTAGAATAGCAGTAATACAGGTACCGATATTGACGCCAAGCACGACATACAATGCGCAGTTGACATCAATCAGGCCAACTCCTGCAAGTGTAATCAGTATACCTGTGGTAGCTGAGGAGCTTTGAATTATGGCAGTCAGCAGCGTGCCGATTATTAAGAGCAAGAATGGGTTGCTTGTCGCTGAAAAAATGTCTTTAACCGCAGGAAGGGCGCTGAAGTCTTTCATAGCGCCGCTCATGACAATCAGCCCTACAAAAATAAAGCCCAGTCCTATTATTGCATTTGCTACAATTTTCAGACGGGCGTTTTTGGAGAATATTATTATGAATATGCCGGCACACGACAGGGCGGCGAATATTTGTGTTATCGGCAACGATTTAAGCGAAATTATCAGGCCCGTAACCGTGGTGCCGATGTTCGCTCCCATGATTACCGAGGTCGCTTGCGCTAGAGTCATAACGCCCGCATTGACAAATCCTATTACCATAACGGTAGTCGCCGAAGAACTTTGGATAAGCGCAGTTACTGCAGCTCCGGTAATAACGCCTTTCGCACGGTTACCGGTAATTTTCGTGAACACCTTGCGCAGTTTGTCAGCGGAACCTGATTGAAGACTGTCACCCATATGCTTCATGCCGTACATGAAGACACCCAATCCTGCAAGAAGCATTAAAATATTCTTTACAATAACCCAAACAGTCATATAATTCAGTGTAATTTAATCTTCACTCAATGTCAAGCAAATCCCGCTATTTTGTGTTGGCATTGATAACAAAATACTAAATATGCCGTGACAGCCAATTAATCTAACAATTATAGTCAGGAAGTTACTATCATCCTATTGTTAATATCTACATAATAGTTTATAATAAACCTAGTGGAAATATTATGGCAACATTGTGTGATTCGAATTCGTTTATAATAGAGGCACTAGGCATGTCAGCGCGGGGTGAAATATGAAGTTGGTTTTAATAGACGGCAACAGCCTTTTGAATAGGGCGTTTTATGCTATGCCTAGCCTGACAGACGGAAAAGGCAGGAGCACAGGGGGAATATACGGCTTTATCGCTATGCTTAACAGGCTGATTAACAACGAAGCGCCTACGCATATTGCGGTCGCTTTTGACCTCAAGGCTCCCACATTCAGGCATGACAAATACAAAGAATACAAGGCTAACAGAAAGCCCATGCCAATGGAGCTTGCAGAGCAACTGCCAATGCTGAAGAGTCTATTAAAAACCATGAATATAGCATGTATTGAGAAGGAAGGCTATGAAGCGGACGATATACTTGGGACATTGGCAAAAAGGTACAGCATGCCCACAGTAATTGTGTCGGGGGATAAAGACTGCTTACAGCTTATTGATGAGAGTACAAAAATGCTCTACACCAAAAGGGGTATTACCGATGTGGTGGAATACACGCCCGAAAGATTGCTTGAGGAGGGGCTTGAGCCACCTCAAATAACTGATTTGAAGGGACTAATGGGTGACAGCTCGGACAACATTAAGGGTGTGCCCGGCGTAGGGGAAAAGACGGCGCGGCAGCTTATTGCCGACTATGGCAATTTGGACGGAATATACTCAAACATTGACCAGATTAAGGGAAAACTTAAAGAAAAACTGGAGGAGAACAGGGCCAGCGCCTATTTTTCCAAAGAGCTTGCCACGATATGCACGGATATGCCATGCGATATCACCGAAGAAGAGCTTCAACTCAAATACCCC
>CAYTUT010000146.1:0-4331 GCA_964441295.1 uncultured Christensenellaceae bacterium
AGGAGCTTTTCTCTTTCCTCACGGATAGCGCGTTCAAGCAACTCTCGTTTGTTCTTTATTAAGCCGAGAATAAGCTCGCCCCGTCTTCTTGCTTCTTTGAGCTCGGAAAAAGCTGATTTTAATTTATCATCGTCAAGTTTGTACAATGCACTAATGTTGGATAGGGATTCCGAATTGTTTGTCGCATTACTCATTAGCTGCACCTCCTTCGCCTATTGCGTTAATTATTGCTTCTGCAAGATTTTTGTCCGTGATTGCCACACATTTGCAGTTAATTTTATTCACATATTCCTCCATGATCTTTTCTTCCAGCGTTAATATCGGGATGTTCTTGCTCTCGCAATAACTTAACAGCCTGCTCTTTGATGTACGGTTGATGCTATCGGCGAACAAAATAAGGTATTGTCTCTTTTTGCCCATCAGTGTCATATCCGCCCCGTATACAATATTGCGTGATTTGATTGCAAAACCGATGTAAGTTTTAATCCTTCTTTGCGCTGTTGTAGTCATCTTTTAGCTTTGTATATACCTCACTCACGATTTCGGTCTTGTACGCCTTATTAAGCAGCTTTGCCTTAATACATTTTGCAATACATTCGGGCTTGTCGCATATATAGCATCCTCTGCCCGGCGCCTTGCCCGTCCTGTCTATTAAGAAAGCGCCCTCGGCTGTACGCACAATACGGATAAGCTCCCGCTTGGGATACATTGTCTTGCATGCGATACACATTCTTTCCGGCGTTTTTCTTTCTTTCATTATATGGTGTCGCCCTCCGCTGTCTCTTCTGTACCCATAACTGACGAATAGGGCTTGACATCAATCTTCCACTCGGTAAGGCGCGCTGCAAGGCGGGCGTTTTGTCCCTCTCTGCCGATAGCAAGCGACAGCATGCTGTCATTGACTATAACTCTTGCGCTCTTTTCCTCGTCATTAACCTGCACCATAGCGGCTTTTGCCGGGCTGATTGCGCGGGCAATAAACTCCAATGGGTCGGAGCACCAGCTGATAACATCAACTCTCTCACCGTTAAGCTCGGATACAATAACATTAATTCTTGACCCTTTGGGTCCAATGCACGCGCCAACCGCATCAATATTGGGATCCTCGCTGTATACTGCGATTTTGGTGCGGAAGCCTGCCTCGCGCACTATTTTCTTGATGGTTACAAGACCGCTCTTAATCTCGGGAACTTCCATCTCAAAAAGCCTTCTGACAAAGCCGGGGTTGCTCCTTGACACCATAACTTGTGTGCCATAGTTGCTGACTTTGAGCTTCTTAACATAAACCTTGATAATATTGCCGGGCACATATTTTTCTGTGCGAATCTGATCAGCCTGCGAAAGGACGCCCTCCATCTGCGTGCTCATTATCTCTACATAAACATTACCGCCCTCAACACGGCGAATAATAGCCGAAAGGATCTCTCCTTCTTTCTCGTTCATTTCCTCGAATACCTGCTCTTTCTTGACATCGGTTAATCTCTGTACGACAACCTGCTTGGCAGTCTGAGCCGCAATTCGCGTAAACTGCTTGGGAGATAGCTCCTCGCTGATTCTGTCGCCAACTTTGTAGGTTGACTTCTTTTTCTTCGCATCTTCAAGACTGATTTCTTTGTCGCTGTCAACAACCTCGTCCACCACTACCTGATAAGCAAAAACTCTTATTTCGTTTTTTAGAGGATTAAGCCTAACCTCCACATGTCTGCTGTCACCTATCTCTTTCTTATATGCAGAGCTGATTCCGGCTTCCAGCGAGGCCAAAAAGGTTTCTTTATCTATCTTGCGCTCTTTTTCTAATGCCTCTAATGCTATAAAAAACTCTTTGTTTATCATATATCCTCCTAAAATTTTATAACGGGCTTAACTACCGCTATATCCTTACATAAAAATTTTCGTTCAATATTATTGACGGCTATCGTTACGCTTTCGCCGTCATACGCTGCGAGCAGTCCCTCGAACTTTTTTTTGCCGTCCGTTGGCTTGTACAGCGAAATCTCAACTTCTTTACCCATCTTTTTCTCGTAATCTCTTGCGCTCTTCAAGGGTCTGTCAAGACCCGGCGAGCTGACATTGAGAGTGTACGGCTGGTCGGCTGTCGGATTGCCCTCGTCAAGCGCCTTATCTATTGCTTTGCTGACCGCTTCGCAGTCGTCAAGAGTAATCCCTCCCTCTTTATCAGTGTCAATAAAAATAGTCAGCGTCATGCCGCCATACTGCTTTTGGTAACTGACCTCAACCAGCTCATAGCCGAGAGCGCCAAGTATCGGGGCAACTATTATTTCAACTTTTTCCTTAACAGACATATTAACTCCTTGTTGTCCACTATGCCCTATTAAACTAAAGAGTGAGCGGACGCTCACTCTCTATGCTCGTGCTATAGTAGTATAATAAATATAACATACATTTTAATTGAAAATCAAGTAATTTTACGCTGTTTTTGCCCGCAAAAAGTTTCTATGCAAAATCGTATCAATAATAATCCAAAAAAGCAATAATCAGGTGTTATTCAAATAAAGCTTCATTACGGCTTGCGCGTATTCAAACGCCGTGGAACTGGCAGATACTCTTATCCCGTTATCCCTGCACATTGCAAAAAAGTTGTCCGCTTTGCCCTTGGCGGCGTAACTGAGGATTTCTTTGACCTCATTTTGAAACACATACCTCAACGGCTTTGCAACTTCGTTAAGCGCCTTCAGCATATTGAAGACATCTAATGCAACTATTGTCTTGCCTAAGGTAAACTTAACCAAATCGGGGATTACGCTGGACAACCTCGGAGCGCTTCCGACCTTAGCCTTTGCCTCAAGATTCATACTGTCATGTTTTGCTGTTTTCAAATATGTATGATAGTAGTCCAACGGCTTGCCGTCCTTAAGCCTGATACAGGCGATTTCGTATATGATCCTCTCATTGGCTTTGCTCAGCGTCAAGCAGTGCATTGCTATAACTTCGCCGCTGTGACGCGGCTTTTGCCGCTCCGCTTCATCATCGAATAATAGGCTCATTTGCGCTCCTTCGTTGCTGTTTTGGTAGGGTAACGGCGGCTCGCGGTACTTCTCCGGCGCAGGTAGAGGCTCGAGCTGAGCCTTGACGGTATCAAAGTCAATGTCGCAAGTACCGATAGTTTTGGCAAACATTATAAATCTTCCCGTATCTTCCTTATAAAATACCCTGCCGCGCATTATTACCTCGGTGCCTTCCTTAAGCGTTTCAATCGGACAGTTTTCATCATTGGTGTTATACAATACCCGCATTGAATCGCTAGTATCGTCTACAGAAATAATATAGTGAAATTTGTAGAACTTTTTGCCCTCGACCGCTTTGTCTTCATCCCAGATATTACGGTCGATTACAGTCATTCTGCCGCATATTGATATATTATCGCCGGCTTTGTTTAATGCTGATATATGCTTGGGCAAAGCTCCCTTAAAATCTCCCTTTCCGCACAGCTTGGCTACATTGCCAACAGGGATAAAGATGCTTCGGTAGCTAGAGCTCTCCTCGGGTATTTCTTCAATAACATTATCAACTATCTCGTAATCTATCGAGCATTTTATACAATACTTGTCCTCAAAAAACTTCTTAACTGCCGGCTCAAAATCACTTTTGGATGCGTAGTCATATATGGACTCCTGCATAACAAAAAGCAGGCTTGCCTCACTTTCTGCCGAGAGCCGCATCCGCTCAAAATCAATGTTAGAGCCGACAAAAGGATAATTCGCTTTGATAAAATCAATGAGAGTGCTTATTAGAATATCCTCGTCAAAATATATTCTATCAAAAAATAGATTAATTTTATACTTTGAGCTTGTCCGCTCTTTGCCGTTGATTGCATTGTCCAGCACCGTCTTTATCGCTAAGATATCTTCCTTTTCAAACTCGTAATCAAATATATCCTCGGGTATAAGAAGTGTAATATTGACTTTTTTTGACATTTTGAAGACTTCCGCGCTTTTCACGCGGATGTAGCTGTATTTCTCTCCGTATTCCTGCTCAAGCAATGTCAAAAAATTAGACATCGCATTTCTCCAATAAGCGCATCAGGCTTTCAAAGACGTCTTCGCTGTCAACATAAAAAGACTGTTTGCCTTTCTCAAAAATCAGTGATTTTGCCTTTCCTCCTGCCACTCCAAAGTCGGCATCCTCGCTCTCTCCTATGCCGTTGACCACACAACCCATTACGGCAATTTTTAGCGGTTTATTGATATTCTTTACCGCATCTCTTACCCTTTGGCTCACGCTGATAACATCGAATTCGGTGCGTCCGCATGTCGGACAGGAGATCACCTCGACATAGTCCTTTCTTATCCCCAAAGCGCGCAATATATTAT
>CAYTUT010000147.1:0-4291 GCA_964441295.1 uncultured Christensenellaceae bacterium
GTATGCTACAATATAAACAACGGATATTTAGTATCTAATCGTGTTTACATTCGAGACAAACGAGAGTTTCAAGGTGTGTCATAACTACGAAATCTATCAAGCATTATTTGTAATAATGAGTTTCAACCTTTCAAAGACTACAATATGTATCAGGATTTTGACAAATACAAATTATAAACACAATAAAACAGTGATTTGCTTTACCGCTTTTCATATCGAGTTATAATATATCGCTTTTTCCAAGATTACATTTAGTGCAAAGTGTTTGCAAATTATCAATAACGGTTTCTCCACCTTTTGACCAGGGAATTA
Source organism: uncultured Christensenellaceae bacterium (assembly GCA_964441295.1). GTDB lineage: Bacteria > Bacillota > Clostridia > Christensenellales > CAG-1252 > SACC01. The sequence goes on from CAYTUT010000147.1 coordinate 313, forward strand.
TATGGTCTACATGCAATTCTACTAATGGGTCTTTTGCTGGCGATGCACCACAAACACAACATCTGAAGTTATCTCTTTTAAATACCATAAAACGCATCCGTACAGTAATATTTCTTGAGGTTCTGTGTTCTTTCTTTTGAAAAGGCTTTTCTACATAATCAATTTTTGTAATTTTGTCTTGACTAGTTATTTTGCTTTCTATTATCTTTTCTTCATCTAAATTTATTAAACCAATGTATTCAACAAAGGCTTCTAATGCCTTTCTAAAACCGCCAAATCTACGCTTATATGTATCAAGAGAATATTTTGAAATATCCCCTTTTATTATATCAGTTGATGTTGGTTGCCTCCCTAATTTTATCCAGATTCGCTCCAACTCATCAAAAAGTGTTTGTTCACCAATTCTACTTCTAGCCAAGCCCGTAGATTGAAGTCCTGCTGCCAATAACGCTTTATCCCAGGTCTTAAATCTTGAGAATACATGCTCTGCTGCATATTTTCCATACTGTCTATAATCTTCATATAGTACGGTATCTTTATTAAGTTGTTTAGCAATCCTTTGCAAATCAGCATAATAGTCTTCGTTTTTTATTTGCTTAAATTCTGATTCTGTTCTTTCGTTACGCAAACCTGCTATTGACAATGCATTTTTCCATGTTCCAAAATGACCTTGTATTGCCGTAAGTGAATATTTTCCACTTTTTTTATAGGTGGAAATAGAAATATAGTCTGTGCTCATTTCTCTAGCTACACTTCTTATATCTTCTATAATTTCTTCGTTTGATAATTCGCCTCTATATTTTTTTAACTCATACTTCATAAACTCACCTACAATAATATTATTATCTATATTCATCTTCAAATCCGTTAATGGACGTGTTATTTGAGATAAGGTATATCGCAAATACTGACAGTAATCTTTATCATTGTGAAATTTTGCGTTTAAGACAAACCAGAGTTTCAAGGTGTGTCATAACTACGAAATCTATCAAGCATTTAAGACATATTGTAGTTTCACACTTTGCGACACAACAAAATCTCCCGCCTAATGAAATAATTGATAGCTTCGTCTAAAGTTCTCATTCCTAATTCTATCATATTTCCGATACTTGCAAAACCATTTGACTAACCCTCTTTATTAAGCTAATATTCCCAAAACATTTGGAGAGCATTTATTGTGGGAAAGAAAAAAGTTATTACCATTGAACCTACCCTGGTTAGAGATAAAGGATCTGAAAACACTAACCTTCGTGTAGCAGCATACTGTCGAGTTTCTACCGATAGCCAAGAGCAAGAAAATAGTTGCGAGAACCAACTGAAATATTATACGAATTTTATCGATAGTCACCCGTCCTGGATAAATGCCGGTATCTTTGCCGACAAAGGGATTAGTGGAAAATTCAAAAACAAACGTCCGAATTTTCTTAAAATGATAGCAGCTTGTGAGGCAAAGCAAATTGACCAAATCATTACAAAATCAATTTCTCGTTTCGGTCGGAATACGCAGGAGACCGTAGAAATTGTTCGCAAACTTCGTGACCTAAACATAGGGGTGCTTTTTGAAAAGGAAAACCTTTTCTCTTTAGATTCACGCACCGATTTCATTTTAACGATACTGAGTTCAATAGCGGAGGAAGAATCACGCGACCTATCTACCAATGTAAAGGGACCTTTGCAAAACAAGCTGCTCAAGGAATCATCATGTCCCCTCATGCATATTTCGGTTATACGGCAAAGGGAAAAGACTTAGTTATTAATTCTGAAAATGCAAAAGTCGTTCGCCTCATTTATGATACTTTCGAACAGCGAAAACGTGTATCCGCAGTGGCAAAATACTTGGAACGGCAAGGCATACTTTCGCCACATGGTAATAATAAATGGCATTATTCTACCGTCCGAACTATTCTTACTAACGAGGCATATATTGGGGATATTATTCTTCAAAAAACTTTTACTAATGACTTCCTTTCGAAACGAAAAAAAAATAACGGCGAACGAAAAAAGTGGTATGTAAAAAACCACCACCCCGCTATCATTACTCGATATCCAGAAATACTCAAGCAAGTTGTGCGCAAGTTCATACTTTTTTCGATTTATTATCATTTTTTTCTCCTTTCTGATTTTTCTAAATCGCATTTATGAGAATATCTTTTGACCGAATTCCCCTCTAATGTTTTTAGTTTTAAGGCTTTTTCTTGCGTCCCGCCCCCCGCTTTGGCTCCTCCGCTCGGCATGATAGCGCCCTCCGTTTTTTCAAAATATTTTGATTAATTTCAAAAATCAAAATATCTGTCAAAGTCTGAAAAACAATAAAAGGCTTTCTTTTCTAACATTCATCTAGGCCGGATGACTATTTATTGTCACTTTTTGAAAATACTTTTGATTTTTGAATTTGCGAAAACTAACGCTTGACTGCGCTCCCGGTCTTTAGTGCATTCTCCTAGAGATTTTACCCCCCCTACCCCTCATTCGAAATACTATTTGCAATGTTTTTGTTGTTACAGCCATTCATAGGCTTTGCAGATTTATGATGCCAGGCGATTTTGGCTTAGCGATTTCTATGACATTTTTATTTTCCTCCATACTTTTCGGCAAAAGAAAAGGGAGCGTTTGTCACTCCCTTTTCCCTTCTGCCGGGGTTATTATCCCTACACTTACTATTATAATGCTGATTCTTCGGACTTTTATGTGCCGCGGTATCCTAAATGTCCTAATTCCTGGTTGGATTCGCAATTATGTAAGACTTTTTACATTCTACTCATTTTGCATGAGAAAAGAAAGGTCTGCTGTATTATGGTTTCTCTCTCCACCCCCCCCTAATTAAATCATATCACGGGTTTTGTTGCAAAAGTGTTGCAAAGTGTAGCGGATTGTTGCAAAAGTGTTGCGTCTTCTATGGATGACAATTCTGTTTCATACTTTTGTCGTATTCTTTCCTCCTGCTTACTATTATAATGCTGATTTGGTAAACTTTTGGTAGACACGGTGTCTACTTTGTCTACTCTTTAGTGTCTACCGCTTTTCTATTGCTTTTGACATTTCATTCTCCTTATTTTGACATAAGCAAAGGAGCGTTACCGCTCCTTAATTTGTGTTATCGGACTGATGAATGAGGTTTTTGTTTTATCCCTATACTTACTATTATAATGCGACTTAGCTTCACCTTTACTTCATAAAATATGCAAATTATGAAGACTTTTGCTATCAATGTTTCCTATAAGTTACTAATTTCTTTTGGCGGTAGTTGGTCTGCTGCTTCTATACCCCTACCTTCTATTATAACTCGATTTTGCTTCACTTTCACTTCACACGGGGCGCAATTTGTGAAGACTTTTAGGTTTCTGCTTTTATTAACATAAAAAACCATAGCTTATACAATAATTTTCATCCGTTTCTTCTATTCTCCTATAAAAACCAATGTCACACATGTCATAAATGTCACTAAGGTACATATAAAACAAAAATGACATTAACCTCTAGTCGCGTATATACTTATAAGGGGTGTGACGTATATGACATGTGTGACATACTGTTTTATAGGGGTCATTGGTTATTTCCTAGTACCTCTTCTTAAAGGTAAGATTATAACAAATCCAGGCTCTAGTTTCTTAAACCTTCCTTTGTCAAATATGGTTTTGTAGTTTTTTTGGTTTTCTCCCTATAAAACTATATGTCCTATATGCCCAAACGCCCTAAAAGACATTACTTTCAAAATGGACATTACTCTCTAGTCGCGCGAGGGATATTTTGGACATTTGGACATATTGGGCATATGGTTTTATATAGGCACTCAAGTGGAATAGTACTTTCTTAAAGGCGATGTTTTGGTGTATTATGCCTATAAACTATAAATAGTTTCTCATTATAGAAATCTGTTTTAAAGGTGTTTTACTTATTCATCTTCAATTGATATAAAAACCTTTTGTCTTTTTAGCTCTGAAAATATTGAAAGCAACTGCTTTGCTTTGCTTTTCGATAT
>CAYTUT010000148.1:0-4263 GCA_964441295.1 uncultured Christensenellaceae bacterium
CTTGACACAGCGAGCGCGCTTGCCGACAGTCTGATGAGCGGATACAGCGAGACCAGTACGGAACTTGTGGACATCAATAATATGCGGCATGAGGCTATGAAAATCAAGTTTGCGAAGATGCACGGAGCGGGTAATGACTATGTCTATATTGACTGCTTTGACAACGAATTGGACTGTCTGGAGAGCCTCGCGGTTAATCTCTCCGACCGTCACTTCGGTATAGGCGGGGACGGTATCGTGCTGATACTAAGAAGCGGCGTCGCCGATGCCAAGATGCGCATGTTTAACGCGGACGGAAGCGAGGGCAAGATGTGCGGCAATGCCATTCGCTGTGTGGCAAAATACATTTATGACAACGGAATAGCAAGAAAGCCCGAACTCAAGATAGAAACCTTAAGCGGGATAAAAACAATACAGGTCAATGTGAAGAACGGATTGGTCTATTCGGCAAGAGTGGATATGGGCAAACCCGAATTGACGCCAGAGAGGATACCGGTTAAAGCGGAGGGCGAGAGCGTTGTCGGCGATACAATAATGATTGACGGCAAGAAGTATAGTATGACATGCGTATCTATGGGCAATCCTCACGCTGTTGTGTTTGTTAATGATCTTGACCGCCTTGACCTGCCGCGTGTCGGTCCCAAGTTTGAGAATAACCCTGTATTCCCTGAAAAAATCAATACAGAATTTGTCAAAGTGATAGATTCAAAAACGTTGAAAATGCGTGTTTGGGAACGCGGCAGCGGAGAGACGCTGGCATGCGGTACAGGCGCCTCAGCAAGCGTAGTTGCGGCGGTACTCAACGGCTATTGTAAGAAAAACGAGGATATAAGAGTGATATTACTGGGTGGAGAGCTGATAATTCGTTATACGGATTCAGCCGTGTATATGACCGGTAACTGTGTCAAAGTGTTCGAAGGAGTTGTGGAATTATGACAAAATTTATTTTCGTAACGGGGGGCGTAGTCTCAGGACTGGGAAAAGGTATAACCGCCGCTTCGCTGGGCAGACTGCTCAAACAGCGCGGATTGTCAGTAGCCGCGCAAAAATTAGATCCGTATATGAATGTTGACCCCGGCACCATGAGCCCTTTTCAGCACGGAGAGGTTTTTGTGACCGACGACGGCGCGGAGACAGACCTTGATCTCGGGCATTATGAGAGATTTATCGATGTTAATCTCACCAAGTTCAGCAACCTTACCTCGGGCAAGGTATACTGGAATGTGTTGAACCGCGAGAGGGCGGGCGCATATCTCGGGCAGACCGTGCAGATAATACCGCATATAACCAATGAGATAAAAGAATTCATCTACAACGGCGCAAGGACAAGCAAAGCGGATGTGCTGATTACCGAAATCGGCGGCACGACAGGCGACATTGAGAGCCAGTCATACCTTGAGGCAATACGCCAGATATCGTTGGAAAGGGGCAAAGAAAACTGCCTGTTTATCCATGTTACCCTAGTACCGTATCTAAAAGGCTCCGACGAGCACAAGTCCAAGCCCACTCAGCATTCGGTTAAGGAGTTAAGGTCGATAGGTATATCTCCCGATATCATAATTGCAAGGGCTGACGAGTCGATAGATGATAACATAAAGGCAAAGATATCGCTGTTTTGCAATGTCAAGCCCGATTGCGTTATTGAGAACCTCACTTTGCCCACACTTTACGAAGCGCCGCTGATGCTGCACAAAAACGGTCTTGACAGAGTGGTCTGCCGAGAGCTTGGACTAGATTGCTCGGAGCCTGATCTTGCAGAATGGTCAAAGATGGTAGATAATATCAACAAGAGAAACAGACTGGTCAAAATAGCCATTGTCGGCAAATATACCAAACTGCATGATGCTTATCTCTCCATAATCGAATCGCTCTACCATGCGGGCTACGCGCTGGGCGCAAAAGTGGAGATAATGTGGATTAACAGCGACACGCTGGATAAAAACAATGTAAGCGCCGTGCTCAAGGAAGCTAAAGGCATACTTATCCCCGGGGGCTTCGGCGACCGAGGAATACAAGGCATGATATGCGCTGCTGAATACGCAAGGACCAACAATCTGCCCTTGTTCGGAATATGCTTGGGCATGCAGATAATATCTATCGAATTCGCGAGGAATGTGTGCGGCTATGACGATGCCAATTCGTCCGAATTCGATATGAAATCTCTGCATAAGGTAATTGACCTCATGGAGACGCAGCAGGGTATCACAACTAAGGGCGGCACAATGCGGCTGGGCGCATACCCTTGCAAGATCAAGAAGGGAACTATGATGGAGAAAGCTTACGGCAGGGAATGTATTTCGGAGCGTCATCGCCACCGTTATGAATTCAATAACACATTCCGCCAAGAATTCGAGTCAAAGGGTATGTGCATAAGCGGTACCTCCCCTGACGAAATGCTTGTCGAGGCGGTAGAGCTAGTAAGAGATGTATTCTATGTGGGCGTGCAGTTTCATCCAGAATTTTTATCGAGACCCAACAAGCCGCACCCACTATTTGTAGAGTTTGTTAAAGGAGCGCTATTATGAGAGATTATTCAAAAGAAACCGATAGAAGGGTGGCATTTATACGCGAAACATTGCAAGCTGCCGGAGCAAAGGGTATTGTGTTCGGCAACAGCGGCGGCAAGGACAGCGCGCTTGTTGGAATATTGTGCAAAAAAGCCTGCGATAATACTGTCGGCATAATAATGCCCTGCGGCTCGGGACGCAATTACGGCATGGACAAGGAAGACGGCGAATGTGTAGCTAGGCAATTCGGTATCGAAACGCGGCTTGCCGATTTGAGCTCAATAAAAAATCACATGTTGGAGGTATTGGGCGGTCTTACCGAGGTAACCCCGCTTGCCAACGCCAATATAGCGCCTAGGCTGAGGATGATTACCCTTTACGCTATTGCCGCCTCGGAGAACAGATTGGTGGCAGGCACCGGCAACCGCAGCGAAGGGCATATGGGATATTTTACTAAGTGGGGCGACGGCGCGCATGATTTCAACCCCATTGCCGACCTCACGGTTACAGAAATATATGAGTTTTTGAGATATCTTGAGGCGCCCGACTGTATTATCGAAAAAGCGCCCTCGGCGGGTCTTTTTGACGGACAGACGGACGAGTCCGAGATGGGCATAACGTATAAAAAAATCGATGAATACCTCCTTGCTGGAAGGGCGGCGGACGAGGACAGAGCGGTCATCGAAAGATACCACAGCATAAGCGCCCACAAGCGCAAGATGCCATTGAAATACGGAGGCGGCGATGAAGATAAACAATAATTATCTGCAACTGAAAGAAAGCTACCTTTTCTCTAACATCAATCAGAAGGTCAATGCCTTCAGCAAAGTTAATCCGGACAAAAGAATAATAAGAATGGGCATCGGCGATGTGACGCTGCCGCTTGTCCCGTCGGTAATTTGCGCCATGCAAAAAGCAGTTGGCGAGATGGGCGAGGCAAAGACATTCAGAGGTTACGGCGAGGAACAGGGGTACGGGTTTTTGCGTCATGCAATCGCCGAGTATTACAACAATAAGGGAGTTGCATTGTCTGATGACGAGGTATTTGTTTCGGACGGGGCAAAAAGCGACTTGGGCAATATTTTGGATATATTTGACAACAGCAATACTGTGCTTATACCTAATCCGGTGTATCCGGTGTACATGGATACCAATATTATGGCAGGGCGAAAGGTAATACTTGCCGAAGGCAATGAGAGCAACGGTTTTTTGCCTATGCCCGACAGCGGTGTCAAGGCAGACATAATCTATATTTGCTCTCCCAACAATCCCACCGGAGCAGTCTATAACAAGGAGCAGCTTAAAGCGTGGGTTGATTACGCCAATGACTGCGGCGCGGTTATACTATTCGATTCGGCATACGAGGCTTTTGTCGGCGATTCTTGCTTGCCTACAAGCATATATCAAATAGAGGGAGCCAAGACATGCGCTATTGAATTTTGTTCCCTATCCAAGACTGCCGGTTTTACGGGGACAAGATGCGGCTACACTGTTGTGCCGCGCACATTAGTGTCGGGTCAAACCGAGCTCAACAAGCTGTGGCTCAGAAGACAGACAACCAAGTTTAACGGCGTTTCCTATATCGTTCAGGGGGGAGCGGAGGCGGTGTTTTCCGAGCCGGGTCAAAAAGAAACTAGAGAGGCGGTAGCGTATTATATGGATAACGCCAAAATAATATCCCGCGCGCTTGATGAGGCAGGGATATGGTATTGCGGAGGCACTAATTCGCCTTATATCTGGATGAAATGTCCTCTAG
>CAYTUT010000149.1:0-4252 GCA_964441295.1 uncultured Christensenellaceae bacterium
AAGTTTAATTTATCTACTAATGGGCGAGGCGGTTTATGGCTAATCATTATAATGTTGCGGATATCGAAAAAAAATGGCAGAAAATATGGGCAGAAAAAAGGCTTTTTGCTGCTTGCGATTTTTCTTCAAAACCTAAGTTTTACGGCTTGGTTGAGTTTCCCTATCCTTCGGGCGTAGGGCTGCATGTCGGTCATATCAGAGCGTATACATCCATAGAGGTTATTGCGCGCAAAAAGCGCCTTGAGGGGTATAATGTGCTGTTTCCTATTGGCTGGGACGCTTTCGGCTTACCTACTGAAAACTATGCGATGAAGACAAAGCAGCATCCGCGCGTTGTCACCGACAAGAACATCGAGCTGTTTGTCAAGCAGCTCAAGAGAGTGGGTTATTCTTTTGACTGGGATAGGACGGTCGACACAACCGACCCGGGTTACTATAAGTGGACACAATGGATATTCATTCAGCTGTTCAAGAGAAAGCTGGCTTACAAAAGCCGCGCTTATGTCAATTATTGTCCTAACTGTCAGGTGGTTCTTGCCAATGAAGAGTCACAGGGCGGCGTATGCGACCGTTGCGGCAGCGAGGTTGTCCAGAAAGAAAAGAATGTATGGTTTTTGAAAATCCGCGATTATGCGGACAAGCTGCTTGAGGGCTTGGATGGCTTGGATTTTTTGCCGAGGATTAAGCTGGAGCAATGCAACTGGATAGGCCGCTCCTACGGCGCGGAGATAGATTTTGACCTGACGGTACCCGACACGCTCAGGGTGTTCACAACGCGTGCGGATACGCTGTTTGGCGCAACATTTATGGTTATTGCTCCCGAGCATCCTATTATCGAAAAATACCGCGCCGATATCAGCAATATCGACGAGATTGACACTTATAAGGAGCTGGCAAAGCGCAAAAACGAGTTTGAAAGAGTTCAGCTGCAGAAAGATAAGACGGGTGTAATGATTGAGGGCATCCGCGCAATTAATCCCGTCAATAATAAAGAGCTGCCAATCTTTGTCGCCGACTATGTAATGATGGATTACGGGACCGGAGCAATTATGGCAGTGCCCGGGCATGACACAAGGGACTGGGAATTCGCCAAAAAATTCGGTCTGGAAATAATTGAGGTTATCAAAGGGGGCGATATCGAGAAGGAAGCCTTCACCGATATTGCAGCAGGTACGCTTGTAAACTCTGATTTTCTCGACGGATTGTCTGTTAAGGACGCGATAGACAAGATGATAGAGCACCTTGGCGCAAAAGGCAAGGGCAGCAAAAAGGTTAACTTCAATATGAAAGACTGGGCGTTTAACCGTCAAAGATATTGGGGAGAGCCTATACCCATAATCTATTGCGAAAAGTGCGGTATGGTGCATGTGCCTGAAGAGGAGTTGCCGCTTGTGCTGCCCCCGCTTGAAAGCTATGAGCCGACAACGACCGGCGAATCGCCGCTCTCGACTCTGACCGATTGGGTTAATTGCAAATGTCCGGTCTGCGGCGGCCCTGCGTCGCGCGAGACCGACACTATGCCGCAGTGGGCAGGCTCGTCCTGGTACTTTTTGAGATATATTGACCCTCGCAACAGTTCGGCTTTGGCAGATTGGGAAAAGCTCAAGTATTGGGGACCCATAGACTGGTACAACGGCGGTATGGAGCATGTCACACGCCATTTGATATACTCGAGATTTTGGAACAACTTTTTGCACGATATTAAAGCGGTACCTTTCGCCGAGCCCTATCTCAAACGCACCGCGCAGGGACTTCTCCTAGGAGAGGACGGCGAGAAGATGAGCAAAAGCCGTGGCAATGTGGTTAATCCTGACGAGTGTATGGACAGGTACGGCGCTGATGTACTGAGGACTTTCATTATGTTCATCGGCGATTATGAGCGCCCTGCGCCTTGGTCTGACAGCGGTATTAGCGGCTGCAAGCGCTTTATGGACAGAGTATGGAAGCTGCAGGATATTATGACCCCGGACAAGAATTATTCTGACAAGCACAACAGCATAACTCACAAGCTGATTAAGAAGGTGAGCGATGATTTTGAGGCAAGCGGCTATAACACCGCGATTGCCGCAATGATGGGATACATCAACGATATATATGCGGACGGATACATCACCTTCGGGGAGTTCGAGACACTGCTTAAGCTGCTTTATCCCGTTGCTCCGCATATTACAGAGGAGATTAACGAGAGGATAGGCAACAAAGTGCTGTTAGCAGAAAGCCAATGGCCGAAGTATATAGATAAGTACCTCATTGACGAGGTTTTGGATATTCCCGTTCAGATTAACGGCAAGCTCAAAGGCGTGGTCAGTGTGGCGCGCGATTGTTCTATAGATGCTGTAAAGGCGGCTATTCTAGAGAGCGGGCTTGCTATGTGGATAGAGGGCAAGACTGTTGTTAAAGAGATATTTGTCCCTAATAAGATTGTTAACTTTATTGTTAAATGAGCATTTAATAAATATGGGCGCAAGCCCGTGCGGAGATGTGTAGTGAAAAAATTTGCAAATTCTGTAGTGAATAACCGAATGGTCATAGCGGTAGTATTCATATTGGCATTGGTGTTAAGCGTTATTGGCTTGAATTATGTTGATATCAATTCGGATGTGACAGCCTACCTACCCCAAAGCTCGGATACATACCAGGGTATGGCAATAATGCGGGCGAATTTCAACATGGAAGGAGATGCAATAGTAGCGTTGGGCAACATCGAAGAAGCCGAGGCTACCGAGTATGCCGAATTTATGCAGGAGCTTGACGGTGTGCGCGCTGTTATCTGGCGCAATTACATGAAAGACCAGATGCAGAATGTGGATGACAACACACGTAGCATTATGGCTTTGCTGGGTATAGATATCGATGCCATGCAATCAAGTCTTGACGAAATATTTTATCCTGAGGATGGAGTGTATCTCTATATGCTCCAACTCAATGTGGTATCTTCCTCATCGGAGGCGATGAATATACTCAGTTCGATAGAGAATAAAGTTGCAGCAAGCAACGATGTTGAGTATGCAAGCGGCGGAAGCACGCAGATTAATAAGACAATAATGGACAGTATAATGGACGAAATGGGCAAGTACCTCATTTTTGCCGGTCTATTTATCATAATAGTGCTTTTCCTTGCCACAAGCTCTTATTTAGAGCCTATAATACTGCTGTTAACTCTTGGTATCTCAATAGTCATCAATTTGGGCAGCAATTTGTTCCTAAACAATCTGGGTGAGGGCGTATCGATATACACCTTCGCTGCAAGCGCTGTGTTGCAGCTGGGGCTGACCATGGACTATGCTATTTTCCTGATGCACGCATACAACGAGGAGTATCAGAAAGTGCCTGATGTGCATTTCGCGATGCGCAACGCAATACCGCACACTTTTGTTACAATTATTGCAAGCGCCAGCACTACAATAGGCGGCTTCCTTGCGCTGTTTGCGATGCGCTTTACCATGGGTATGGATTTGGGCGCGGTGCTTGCGAAGGGCGTACTGTTGAGTCTTATTTCGGTTTTGTTCTTGCAGCCCTGTTTGATAATGCTGATGCCTAAGCTTTTGAAAAAAACAGCCCACAGACCGATTGCCCCGAAATTCAAGAAATTTTCAAAATTTGTGGTGAAATACCGCTTTGTAATATTGATAATAGCCCTTGTTGCGGTGCTTCCCGCAATGCTTTTGAGATATAATCTTGACTTGTCCTACATGCAGGTGGAAAAATCCAAGGGAGAGCCGACTCGCATCGAGCAGTATGTGGATAACCTAAGCAATTCTGTAGTGCTTATTGTGCCTAACGACTATGAGGTGCAAAAAGAGCTTATTGCCCGTATTAAGGATGTAGGCAACAAGGAAGGTATCGGTCAAATTAATGTCTTTGGAGTATATGCAATGATGCCGCCTGCTTTGGTTGACGCAATAGTTAATGACAAGCTGCCCTCGGGCATTGCGAATAACCCCGGGATAAAACCCTTTTTGGAGCAGTCTAAAGAATATTTTTCGAGCTATATCAGCAACGGCTATGTAATGATGTCCATAATGATTGCCAACGAGCCCGAATCGGCGGAGTCTTATAAGGCGCTGGAGAGGATAAAGGCTATTGCATACGACATCTTTGAGGAAGGCGAAGTCTATCTGACGGGAGTTGTGCAGGCAGTGTATGACCTCAAGACTGTAACGCCGCTCGACTTCTCAATAGTAAGTCTGGTTTCTATAATAATTATTGCCATTATTTTACTGCTCAACTTCAAATCAATTAAGTTCAGCAT
>CAYTUT010000150.1:0-4212 GCA_964441295.1 uncultured Christensenellaceae bacterium
TAGTTGGCAAAGCATAGTTGAGCAGCAAAGCGACAATTTGCATCGCGGCGCGGCGCTTCTTATCGGTAAGCCATATTGTCCTTGTCAATTTTAGACTGCTGAGGGACAGTTCTTTTCTTAAATATTCTGCAAAATAATTATTTATTATCGGAAAAAGGATTTTTAATTGCTTATATCTTATAATAGTATAAATCTGAGGTACATATGCTTATAAAAGGATTTTCCGCCGAATGGCTGGAAGAGCTCAAACAAAAGAATGACATATTAGAAGTAGTATCAAAATATGTTGCTATGGATAGAAAGGGCGCGCGGTTTTGGGGCAGATGCCCCTTTCACCATGAAAAGACCCCTTCATTCACAGTGTACCCGGACAGGGGAAATTTCCATTGCTACGGTTGCCACGCAAGCGGCGATGTTGTATCTTTCGTGATGAAAATCGAGAACATCGATTTCAACGAAGCTGTAGGCTTTCTCGCTAACCGTTCGGGAATGAAGGTGCCGGAGCTGAAGGATGTTGACGCTAAGAGGAGTAAGGAAGAAAAGGACAAGCTGCTGGCATTGCTTAGAGATGCGGCAAGGTTTTATCACAGTACGCTCAAGCGTGCGCCTAAAAGCCTCGAATATCTCAAGAAGCGCGGCATTAATAAAGACACAATAGTCAAATTCGGGCTGGGGCAGTCTCCTAATTACAGCGACCTTATTGAAGAGCTCAAATCGCTTGGCTATACCGAAAGACAGATGCTGGATTCGGGAGTCGCGGCGGAGAAAAACGGTGAAATATACGATTCTTTGGGCGGCAGATTGATAATCCCGATCTTCAACAGCTTCGGTAATGTCGTAGCTTTCGGCGGCCGCGCAATGGAGAAGACTGATTTTGCCAAATATAAGAATACGCGTGAAACATCAGTCTTTGTCAAGAACAAGACGCTTTACGGGCTCAACTTCGTCAATAAGGTGAGGCAAGCGCAAAAAATAAGCGATTTGATTATCGTTGAAGGGTATATGGATACGATAGCGCTTGTGCAGGCGGGAGTTGTCAATGTTGTTGCGAGCATGGGCACAAGCCTTACCGAACAGCAGGCGAAAATACTCAAAAGTCAGGTCGACAATGTGTATATCTGCTACGACGGCGACGCCGCAGGACAAGCAAGCACCATGCGCGGACTCGACATACTCAAAGCAAAGGGGCTGAATGTCAAGGTAATTAGCATGCCCGAGGGGCTTGACCCTGACGAGGTGATTGCAAAGTACGGAGTCGAGGGCTTTTTGGAGTACAAAGAAAAGGCATTGCCGCTTGTGGAGTACAAGCTCGCTAAACTCAAAGAGGAATTTGACTTTGCCAACCCCGACAGCCGCAGCGGTTACGCGAAGAAAGCGCTTGCAGTTATTGGAGAGCTTGATGATGTGGAGCGTTCGGCCTATCTTGACTATATATCCAAGTTATCAGGCATTGGCAAAGAAGATTTAGCGAAGGGCATTACAGTGAAGCAGAGCGCGCCGAGCAAGGATGAGAGGGTTGAAGTGAAAAATTCTGCCTATATCAATGCCTGCCGCTTTGTTCTATTGAGTAAGCTGAAAGGTATGCCCTATGCGCAAAAGCCCATTCCGCGGGATATACTATGCGACAGTACGCATATTAAAGTATATGATTATCTGACGGAATGCGCGGAAGAGAACAGATTGCCGCATCCGTCAATGATATATGAGCTCTCCGGAGAGGAAGCGGAGTGCGGTGAGATACTTAATTGCTCTGTAAATATAGGCAAAGAACACGAGGCGAAATACTATGAGGATTGCCTGAAAACCATTCGAAAAGAATACTATTCGGGATTAATAGCAGTTTTGACTGAGGAAATGAATACAACAAAGGATACTGACAGACAGCTCGCGATACTCAAAGAAATAGCCGAGCTTAACGAACAAATACGGAGGTAATATGGAAAACAAAGAAGAAAAGCAAATGATGCTTGACCAGCACATTGAAAAGCTTATTGCCCAGGGGCGCGTCAAAGGCTCCATCCAGGAGGAGGATATCCTCAGCAGACTGCAAAAAATCGGCGAATTCACCGCTGAAGACACCGAATATGTCTATGACATGATAGAGAAAGAGGGTATAAAGATTATCAGCCCGGGACTCGAAAAGGATAAGGATATAGACAGGATACTTTCAGAGGTCAATGTTGATGATGCAGTCAAGCTGTATCTACGCGATATAGGAAGCTATGCTTTGCTTTCAGTTGATGACGAAAAAGTGCTTGCGAAGGCTATGTCAGAGGGGAGCGAGGAGGCAAAAAGGAAGCTTTCAGAGGCCAATCTCAGACTAGTTGTAAGTATTGCCAAGCGTTATGTGGGTAGAGGAATGGCTTTTCTTGACCTAATTCAAGAAGGCAACTTAGGTCTTATGAAAGCTGTCGAAAAGTTCGATTATACCAAGGGGTTCAAGTTTTCAACATATGCCACATGGTGGATTAGACAGGCAATAACAAGAGCAATCGCCGATCAGGCAAGGACAATCCGACTGCCTGTCCATATGGTGGAGACCATCAACAAGACTGCCCGCGTTACACGCTTTTTGACACAGCAGCTAGGGCGCGACCCTACCCCTGAAGAAATCGCAATAGAAATGGACACCACGCCCGAGAAAGTCATAGAGATACAGCGCACGGCTCAAGACCCGGTATCGCTGGAGACCCCGATTGGAGAAGAAGAGGACAGCCATCTCGGTGATTTTATCGAGGATACCAACGCCGCGCAGCCCGCTGAGAAAGCCGAACAAAGCATGATAAAAGAACAGCTTATGCAGGTTCTTGCAACGCTTACACCGCGTGAGGAAAAGGTTGTGCGTATGCGTTACGGGCTGGACGACAACCGTGCGCGGACTCTTGAGGAGGTTGGACAAGCCTTCGGAGTGACCAGAGAGCGCATTAGGCAGATTGAGGCTAAGGCATTGAGAAAGCTCCGCCATCCTAAGCGAAAGGATAGACTTAAGGGTTTTGTCGATAAATGAGATTGCATGACAAAAGGCTGACCGCTATACTCGATGAACTGAAAGGCTGTACCGTCTTTGCCGATATAGGCACTGACCACGGCAAGCTTCCAGTTGCGGCTATAAAAAACGGCGTTGTCGAGCGCGCGATTGCGGTGGATATATCACTTGCCTCACTTGGCAAGGCCAAGACACTAGCCGAGAAGCTGGGAATTTGCCTTGATGCAAGACACGGTGACGGCTTGACTCCGCTAAAAAACGGAGAGGTGGAGGCAGTGGTCATTGCGGGGATGGGCGGTCTTGAGATTATAAGGATAATTGAGCAAAGATTGAAGTCCTTCGAAAAATACATACTGTTACCGCACAAAAGCCATATCGAGCTGCGCCGATATCTTCGCAGCAACGATATAGGCATAATTAATGACCGCGTGGTTAAGGATGGCAAATTTTTTTACCATCTAATAACTTGTACAATATGCAATAAGTGGAATAATAATCACAATGTATATGTCGGGACGAGCAACAGTATTATGGATGCGGATTTTGCAGATTACCTGGAGTACAGGCTGAATGTTGTGGATACGCTCATCGACAAAAGCGGAGCGTCCGCGAGAGAAGACCTTGAGAATGAGAGAAAGGAGCTGTTGAAATGGAAAAGGTAACGGTTAAGGATATTCTTGATATCATTGACGGGTATGCGCCCTTCGATTCGCAGGACGAATACGATAATTCGGGACTGATTGCCGGCAGCAATGATGCTGAGGTTGAGGGCATATTGCTGTCAGTCGATGTCACTTTGGCGGTAATTGATGAGGCGATATCGTGCGGCTCTAATTTGATTGTGTCGCATCATCCTATAATTTTCGCGCCGTATAAGACTATTACGGATGCGTACTATCCCACTTCGGTGGTACTCAAGGCGCTGAATAATAATATCAACATTATTGCCGCGCATACTAATATTGACAAGGCGAGCGGGGGGATTAATGACCGTTTAGCCCAATTATTCAAGGGTAAAAACATCAAGAGAGTTGAGGGGCTGGATTACATAAGGGTATTCGATATTGCGCGCACCGAGCTGTATGATTTTGCAGATTATGCAAGCGTTGTGTTGAAGGACAACACAATAAGGGTAATCGGAGATAATGAGGTTGTGAGGCATGTTGCCGTCATCGGCGACATCGGCATGTTCAGCCTGCAGATCACCAAGCCCATTGCGGCTGGCG
>CAYTUT010000151.1:0-2396 GCA_964441295.1 uncultured Christensenellaceae bacterium
ATCAGGACGGCGGCAAGGTCGTAGCGGTCAGCGATGTCAGCGGCGGAATATATAATCCGGACGGACTCGACATTGAAGAAATAGTAAGATACCAGGACAAGGGGAAAAACTTTTTCAAAGATTACAAGGGCAATGCCACCATTATTACCAATGACGAATTGATAGAATGCGATTGTGATATTCTGATACCTGCCGCGCTGGAGAACCAGATAACAGTCGGCAATGCAGGCAAGATAAAAGCGAAATATATCGTAGAAGGCGCAAACGGCCCTACGACAATCGAGGCAGACGCGATTCTCAATGAAAGGGGTATAACGGTCATTCCCGACATACTTGCCAATGCCGGCGGTGTGGTGGTGTCGTACTGCGAGTGGGTCCAGAATCTGCAAGCGTTGCTATGGAAGGAAGAGGATGTTAACGCCGTACTCAAGAGGATAATGATGAGGGCGTTCAGTCAAGTATATGATACGGTAAAGGAGCGCAATGTAACCTTTAGACTGGCGGCTTATATCGTAGCGCTGAAACAGCTGGTTACCACATTCCGTTTGCGCGGGATATTCCCATGATGCTGCTTGCCCGGCAGAGGACGGCTGTATTTGCGCAAGCCGTCATTTGCGCCAAGCTATAACCAATAAGCAACAATAATAACACGGCGGCACTGGTCTAGTGCCGCCGCGTTCAATTACAACAATCAGTATGCTATGCTAGTCTTGTTTGCTGGGCAAGCATTCGCAAAGCACGGCATTGTCAGCGTACAGAGCAAAACGGTTTTCAGCGCAATAAGGCAGAAAGAAATAATCACCTTTGCAAATTTTTCTTGAATAATCTTCTCCAAGTATTTCGCACTCGCCCTCCAAGACAATCCATACGGAAGGCGCGTAATTCATTACGATACTGCCGCCTTTGAGAGTGTGACGGTTTTCTGCAAAGCATGCGGTGTCGTTGTAGGATATCAGCACTTCCTTGCGATAGTCCTCAGTATCGATTTCGATTATCGGGGTAATTCTTGCCGATTCTATCGCTCTATCGCCGCACATGCCGTAATCGAAGCAGTCGAGAGCGTCGCTTTTTGATAGTCCGATATATTTTTCGTTGTCGCTGATGTGATAATCTCCGCACCAATTCTCAGGCTGTATAGTAAAATCTGTGGGTTCTTGAACCTCGAGTATCGTACAGCCTGCGCCTATTGCATGCACAAGTCCCGCCTTGATGAGGTAGGTATCTCCGACTTTTGCGTCAACATAATTGATGACTGAAGTCATTATATCCTTTTCGGTTTCGCTTTTTTCGACAAGCTCTGAGAACTGCTCTTTGGTAATGCCGTCCTTAAAACCAAAGTATATGCGTGCATTTTTTCGTGTCGCAACTACTAGCCATGCCTCTGTTTTGCCGTAATCAGAGGCGAAGAACTTCCGCGAGAAAGCCTTGTCGGGATGCACTTGTATCGGCAGTCTTATTGCGCTGTCCAACAATTTGACCAGACAATCGTAACGGCGGTGACCAAGAATCAGCTCCTTTTTTTCGCGCAGTAAGTCATCAAAAAATATGCCGTTACCTTCAACTGTGGACACACCATCCCGTTTTCCGAAATAGCGGGGATTGATGGCCTTAACATTGCTGGCAATCCATTCTTCGGGAAAATAATCGTCAACGGTTTGCGCCCCCTTAAAGAATCCCGAGAAGCCCTTGCCGCCAAGGTAAATTCTGTAAACTCTGTTGCCTTCAACAAATATTGGCTCGCTTGCGATTTTTGTAATATCTTCCATACACCCTCCGCAGTATAATTGGTCATCGTACACAGTACAGTATAGAAGCAACAGTCACAAAAGTCAATAAGGAAGTTGTCCATGTCAAATCAGTTGCAAACGAGGTAACTGTGGAATAATTCTATTGAATTTTATCCAATAGTGTATTATAATAAAAAATACGGCACAGCAATTTGGCTAATCGCTTACCTACGGAGGAATTATGCAGCTTTTATCCGCTATACCCAATATCTTAATTACATACAAGTGGATGTGGATTATTATTGCGCTTGTAATATTGCAGTTTGCCGGCATTTTGGCCGCGATAGCTATTATTAGCCGCAACAGAAAAGCTATTCGAAAGAATATAATGCCTCAAGTTGAAATCGAAACCGAACAGAATACTCTTGTAGTGTCTGAGCAGCAACCCGAGGAGCTTGCAGAAGAGGAAGAGCCTGCGGAAGCGGTTGAAGAAGAAAAGACTGCCGAAGATGAGCAGTCCGAAGAAGCAATAGAAGTAGAGCAACCCGCCGAAGAGGAACTACCCGAGGAAGTAACAGAAGAAGAGCAGTCAGTTGAAGCAGAACAATCTGAGGAGCCTGTAGAAGAGGAACAGTCTGCAGAGGAGGAAGAGCCTGCGGAAGCGGTTGA
>CAYTUT010000151.1:2496-4152 GCA_964441295.1 uncultured Christensenellaceae bacterium
GAAGATGAGCAGTCCGAAGAAGCAATAGAAGTAGAGCAACCCGCCGAAGAGGAACAACCCGAGGAAGTAACAGAAGAAGAGCAGTCAGTTGAAGCAGAACAATCTGAAGAGCCTGTAGAAGGGGAACAGCATGTAGAAGAGGAACAGCATGTAGAAGAGGAACAGCCTGTAGAAGAGGAACAGTCTGCAGAGGAGGAAGAGCCTGCGGAAGCGGTTGAAGAAGAAAAGACTGCCGAAGACGAGCAGTCCGAAGAAGCAATAGAAGTAGAACAACCCGCCGAAGATGAGCAACCTATAGAAGAACAACCTTTGCTTGAGGAAAATGCGGCTGCAACTCGTGCGGTAGCTGATTTTGCCGATGTTGCGTACAGTTCTAATCCTGTTTTTGTTGAGGCGGGCGCGTTCAACATTATTTCCAAGTACAGGCGCTCTTTTGTCAGCCGCCTTATACAGGCTGATGATACTGTTAAGAGTTATTACGATGTCGTTAAGAACAAGCTGTTGTCCTATAAGAGAGTGCATTCTCGCATAAGCTGGGGCGCTGACAGCTTCCGCCGCGGCAGAAACCTGCTTGCCAAAGCCGCTATTAGAGGCAAGACCCTAAGGCTGTACTTTGCGCTTGCTGTAGACGATTTTGATAAGGGCATATACCATCACAGAGATATGTCCGAATATAAGATGTATGAGAAAGTTCCCCTAATGGTACGAGTCAAGTCCGAGTTGGGATTGCGGCGTGCATTGCGCTTAATTGAAGCGCTGATGCAACAGAATAGCGCGAGCTTAATCTCGACTTTTGAGCCTCTTGACTATGCGGCGGCTTATCCTTACGAAGAAGATGAGAGTCTTTTGGAAAAGGGTCTAATCCGTATTGTCAAGATTAAGCAGGCAAAGGTATACGCTGAAGAAGAGCAGTCATACTGCGAAGAGCCCGAAGAAGATACCGATCCAAAAGCAATGGACGCTTCGCTATTGTCCGAGGAGGACTACGATGAGGAAGAGGAAGCCAGAGAGGACTTAGAAGAAGAAAGCTGTATTGATGATGAGGCAGACACAGCTAAAGAATCTCTAGAGGAGTTTGGCGCCGGATTAGAGGAATACGGCGATTTGGATAAGGCGGCCGTCACAGATAAAGAAGGTGAAGAAACCATAACGGCTGAAGAGGAGCAACCCGAGGCGGCAGCTGTACCGGTTGAGATTGAGACAACAGACGGTACAGAGAGTGAAGCGTCTGAAGAGGCAGTGCCCGACAAGGACGCAGACATAACCGAATCTATCGAAGAGGGTGACCAAGAGCCTATCGACAAAAGCCTCGAACAGCTCGCAGAGCACGACAAAGAACTTGAGATAACACAACCCGAGGAGGAGAGCCCGGCGGAGAAGGAGAGCGAAGCTGTCTTTGATGATTCGGAGTATGACATTGACTTGACCTCCGAAGAGCCCGAAGAGAAAAAAGCCGTTGTCTACTGGGACGATGAGCTTGGCGATATTGACATTGAGCCTCATGCGAAGGAGAAAGCGGACGCGTACGACGACTCCGAATACGAGATAGAAAGTACCGACGAGATCGCTGATGAGCGAATCGAAACCGTGTTGCCCGAAGAGCCTAGTACAGAGGATGCCGTAACTGACGGCGAAGATGTTGACGGTCGCGTTGAC
>CAYTUT010000152.1:0-4111 GCA_964441295.1 uncultured Christensenellaceae bacterium
ACGCCTTGCCTTCCAATACGCTCACTATGCCCACCATCTTGCAGTTGTCAATAATAGGTATTTCGGCAAAGACAACCTTTTTGTAGTTGTTGCGGATAGCGTTGACAGTATCTATATAATTTGCATTCTCTTTATTGACTCCGTTGACATACAAAATTGCGGGTATCTTTTTCTCAGTGACCAGCTCGAGCGCCTTTTCGGTGCCAACGCTCATGGTTCCGGTAGCGCTGGTAACAATTATCGCGCCGTCTGCAACATGGAGCGCGGCGATAACCTCGCCAACAAAATCAAAAAAACCGGGGGTGTCCA
Organism: uncultured Christensenellaceae bacterium; assembly: GCA_964441295.1. GTDB lineage: Bacteria > Bacillota > Clostridia > Christensenellales > CAG-1252 > SACC01. The sequence continues at coordinate 310 of CAYTUT010000152.1, forward strand.
GCACATTGATTTTGGTGTCCTTCCACTCGGCATATCCTACGCCCAGACTTATGGATATTTTTCTGTTAATTTCTTCAGGATCATAATCCATTGTAGAGTTGCCATCGTCCACGCGGCCTAATCTGTCTATGGATTTCGCATTAAATAATAATGCTTCTGCAAGAGAGGTTTTGCCCTCGCCGCTGTGACCTATTAATGCCACATTCCGTATCGCATCGCTTGAATAAACTTTCATTATATTACCCCTTTGGTAAAGTTTTGGCAATTAGCCTTATAATATAGTACTATATACAAAAATAATTTTCAAGCGAATTAAAGTACAAAATGCGGAAAAAGTTTAACCAAAAGCCTGTACACTCGCGCCGATTATATTGTGTTTTTGACCAGCGCGCCGAGAATCTCCGCATAGCGCGCATATTGCTTCTCTCCCGAAAACATCAATTCGATGTCAATACTCCTTGCATGAGAGCAGAAAAGATTGGCAAGCAGTCTGCTTAGTCCAACATTACCGTCAAAAACATCCGCCTCGCCTACTGCACTCTTTATTAGGTCTTTAACAAGCACATAGTGCGTGCATCCCAGCACTACGCGGTCAAAACCTTTGCAAGAGGAAAGCTCCTTTACAATGTATTCTTCAATTTCTCTAGTGTCTGGAAAAAATGTGTCTATCAGCGACGCAAGGCGCGGCAGAGCGCGTACCTCATAGCGATCGCCCAAGTTCTCCGCAAGTCTGTGCCACTTTTCACCCTTCAGCGTTGCCTGAGTCGCTAGCACAAGCACTTTACCATCTCCTGCGGCGAGCGCGGGGCGTATTGCAGGCTCCAGCCCAAAGACCGGCACCGGCATTTCTTTCCTCAACTCCGCTATCACCGAGCTGGTTGCCGTATTGCATGCTAGAACTATGGCTTCGGCGTCTTGTCTGAGCATCGCCTTGCAGCCTGCGCGCACACACGCTTTGATAGCTTCAGCCTGTCTTTCGCCGTAAGGAGCGTTCAAATTATCCGCGTAATATATATAGCGGTCAGCAACATTTGCCCTAATAAGTTCTTTTAGAGTGGTCAAGCCGCCCAATCCGCTGTCCAGCACACCGATTGTCATAATACATTATATTGGCGCTGTTTAGCGCGTAGACTAGGGATTTTGCATAACCAAAGTAATAACACAAAATGCGCACTAAAGATTACAATAAAAAAAATTGTCCGCAATACTACGCGGCAATATCAGCAATTTTTGCCGTAAACCACGCGGTTAATTGCCTTCGCAATCACCTTTGCAGCTACCTTGACGACGATATCTATCTCTTTAGGGGTAACGCACAAATCGCCCGCGTAAGGATATTGTTCGGTATAGGCAATCAGCGGCACTCCGACAGCAATCACCGGTACGCTTAGCGAATCAGCTGTAAGCTCCTTACGGCGGTTCATAAGCCCTGCGCCCGGCGCAATCCCCGAATCGGTGAGCTGGAAGGTCTTATACAGCTTGTCCACGCTCTTGCAGGCAAGCGTATCCACCACAATGACCGCATCTGGCTTGATTGCGTTGACCACGCCTTTGACCACATCATAGCTTTCCACACCGGTTTCGCCAAAAACGGACGGTATTATCGTCCGTATTCCTTTGCCCTCGAGTGACACATTGACCGCCTTAGCCGCCTCGACACCCAGCGAATCTGCAGTCATACGCGGGTTACCCAATCCGGCTGCTAGGACAATATCCCGTCGTGCATGGACCCGCTTGAGCAATCTGCTGAGATTATGTGACACCGCGCGCACTGCCTCCTCCGCCATAGTATCATCGTTAAGCAAATTTTCTTTGAGCTCCAGCGTGATATATCTGCCGGGACTGCGGTCGAACAATCTTCGTTCTTTTTTATCGCTGAGGTCAAAACAACGCATTTCGATTCTTTCCGAAATATTGCACTTGAGCTCTTCCCGCTCAGCAAGCCTTGAGAATGTTTCACTCGCAAGTTCAAAATGCGTATCCATAATTATATTATTTGGCGATTTTTTATAAAATATTACGCTTAAATCCTTGCCAAGTTTTTTTATATATGATAGAATACATAAGCAAAACAATTGTCAAGGAGAAAAATTGTGGCTAACATCAAGTCCCAGAAAAAGCGCGTATTAATAACCGCTGAAGAGAATAAAAGAAATACGGCTATCCGTTCAAAAGTTAAGAACTCTGTCAAAAAGTTCAACGCTGCAATCGCGGCTAAGGATGTTGCGGCGGCAGAAAAGCTTTTTCCCGTCACAGTCGGCATAATCAACAAGGCCAAAAGCGATGGTATATATCACATCAACACCGCAAGCAGAAAGATTTCGACTCTCAACAAGTCTCTTAACTCGATTAAATAATTTAATAGGCTAAAATAGCATGTGGCGGTCAAGCCGACCCGTGTTGCTCAAAGCGACAAGCTCACGAAAACAATAAGGAGCTTGTTTTCTTTTGTTGTACGCCCTTCGCGTATCCAACAAAAAAGCGCGCCTCGCTTCGAGCCGCGCTCAACATTACTAATTGACATTTGAAGGTGTTGACTGACACTACTAATTGACATCGTTGAGTATCATTATTTACTGACATTGCCTATTGTCATTATTTACTGACATTGTTAGCTTGCGTCGTCAATTGACTCTGTTAAATTGAAACTATTAATTGACATTATCAGCAGAATTTTTGTATGAACAACCACCTGATGTCTAATCGATATCCAACTGATTATTCTACTGGCAGTTAAGTTAAAAAAGAATCGGACTGCACCTTACAATCGACAGTCAAAGTCGGTCTCGACAGCGGGGGCATATTGCATAAAGCTAAAGTATTGCGTACATTTTGAGTACGGCGTCTATCTCCTTGCACCTTTTTGCGTATCTTTTTTCTCTGCCTACAGTGTACCTAAGCGCCGCCCAGATTGCCGCGGCAAGTCTTGTGTCGCCCTTTTCGAGGGATTCGTAGAGCCCGTCCGCGATAAGCGTGAAGTCCTCTCTTTCTGTGGTCGACAGCCTATTATCCGCAAGAAAATCTGTGCGGAGCAGATTGACTATTGAGCCTATCTGGTCAACCGCCGCAGGATTAACCTTGGAAAAAATCTTGTCATTCTCCGGGTCTTGTGTTTCGGTAAGATTGGTGTCAAACAAAAATGCCTGCTTGAAGGCATCGCGGAAAGGGATAAGCACGCTTTGACAGAAGAGGTTGTACGATTGCTTAAGATCGCTCGCAGGATAAAAGCCGGAGATAAAAGAATCAAGGCTTTGGTTGCCCTTGTCGAAGTCATAGAGCAGGTTGACAGCAAGCGCCACAACCGCGCGGTTGCTCTTAGGCAAGGAAAACTGGTACTTGCCGTTCTCCTTGCGTATCGCCGCCCTCAGTGCGGAATCATAATTAATACTTCTGTTGCATTCTGATACAAAGCTCTGTATGATTTCATTGTAAACAATGAATTTGAGCAAATCACTTATGGGTTTAGCCGTCAAAATAAAGTTGGCGCTTATCAGGTTGTGCATCGCTTCTTCAAAAAGCGCATAAGATTCCTCTCTTGAATATCCTTTCATGGCAGCCTCCGTTTTCATTATACCAAATTGCACACTTTTTTCCAATAGTTTGAGTAAACTTTTAGTATCGTTTTGGACCCCCGAGCACAATATATGCCATTTCCAAAAAATGTGACAAAATAAATTTTATTTTTCTGCCTTGTATGTTACAATATTGCAAATGATAGAGGTGATTATGGGAGATACCCAAAACAAGCTTATTATTCTGTATGTAATGGACAAAATGGAAGTACCTTTAGAGGATGACATAG
>CAYTUT010000153.1:0-4020 GCA_964441295.1 uncultured Christensenellaceae bacterium
GGTAAGTATATAATACATCAAATAACAACAAATTGTCAATAAATAACGAACGGTTATGTATTCAAATATTTGCGCTATTATAATATTTGGCACAGCTAACAACTGCTTATAAGAGGCATAACTATATAGTATATTTGCGTAGAAATGCTAATTCACGAATGCTATTGAAATAGGAGTAATATTATTGTATAATAGTATCAATACTCAAAGCATTTTTTGAGGTTAATTTAGAAGGAGTGAGGAAGATGGAGTTGGTTTACAAGGGAAAAACTAAGGATGTTTTTAAGAAGGAAGACGGCAATTATCTATTGAAATTCAAGGACGATGTTACGGGTACGGACGGAGTATTTGATCCCGGAGCCAACACCGTAGGATTGTCAATCGACGGCGCAGGCAGAGCTGGGCTTAGGCTGACCAAGTTTTTCTTCGAAAAAATTAATGCGGCAGGTATACCAACTCACTATATTGATGCCGATATTGACAACGCAGCAATGACTGTAAAACCCGCGCAGATGTTCGGAAAGGGTATTGAGGTTATATTGAGATACAGAGCGGTGGGGAGTTTTTATAGAAGATACGGCAAGTATTGCGAGAACGGGCAAAAGCTTAGACCATATGTGGAAGTAACATTGAAGGACGATGCCAGAAATGACCCCTTGATTACAGATGAAGCACTTGAGATGCTCAATATCATGAGCAAGGAAGAATATATAATTTTATCCGATATGACCAAAAAGATAGGAGAGATTGTAAAAGAAGAGCTTGCGAAGAAGAACCTTGAGTTGTATGATATCAAATTTGAATTCGGCAGAGTGGGTAAGGACAAACACATTGCGCTTATAGATGAGATTTCCGGCGGCAATATGAGGGTTTATTGCGAGGATGAGTATGTTGAGCCGTTGGAGCTGGAAAAGATGATGCTCGCCTAGACCGTCAGTTATTATCAGTATTCAAAAAAACTATCGTCAATACGATAGTTTTTTGTTTATTCGCCAATAATATAACTCTTTGCTTGTTCACTAGTGATATGCTGTTGTTATTCGTAAGTGATATGTCATTGTTATCCGCAAGTAAAACAACTTTTGTATATCTGTAAGCGATACAACTTTTTGCTTATCCGCAGCAATGTGCTTTTTCTTTATCTGCAAGCGATATGCTTTTTGTTATATGCATATGTTGTAACTAATGCTATCTGCAAGTGGTATAATATTTTGCTTATTCGTAAGCGGTATACTTGTGGTTTATTTGAAAGTGATATAATATTTTGCTCATCTATAAGAAATATACTTTTGTTTAGGTGCAAGCAATGTTAATTTGTTATCCGTAAGTAATATAATTTTTGCTTACCCTTAATGGATTTTTCTTGCTAATCTATGCCTGATTTGATAATTTTCATTAAGCTTTGACACATCATTGCGCTAGTTTTACTAATACAAAGGCTTCGATGATTATTTGTAGAACTGCTCGATGTACGCCTCAATGCTGTTTCTGTCGCCGCGATACGGTCCGGGTTGTTCCATTTTGGCGCTGACTGTTGCCGTTGCCCACAATAGCGCCTGGTCCATAGGCTTGTCCAATCTCTCGGTAATGTAGCTTGCGAAGGTGGTGTCGCCTCTGCCGCTTCTTCCGCTAAGATTGCGGGCCTTTATCGGGCATGAAGCAAAGGTCTTGCCGTCATATGCGATAACTTCTGTATTGTGGGTGATTACTATCTCTTTTGCGCCCCATGAGTACAACAGCTTGGCGGCCTCGTAGCGGTCAGTTAACCCGGTCAGTATTTCTGCTTCGGCGGCATCCGTCTTGAAGTATGTAAGATAGGGCAGAAGTTCCTTTTTTGCCGCCCAGTCCTCAAAGTACATTTCTGTATTGTCACCGTTTGAGTGGCGGAGCATTGCCTGCACATCAAGGGCAACCGCGCCGCGCAATGAGAGCTTTTTGATTAGCTCGCCGTCAAAATCACCAAATATTAGACCGGCTAGATGATATATCTTGCACTCGACCTCGGGAATGTCTTCAATGCAAAACGGATCTGCTTGAGAGATGCAGGTGCAAAGCCGCTTTTCTTTATCTGCAGTGAAGTACTTGTTGCGTATGGAAGTGGATTTTGCAGATTGAATGAAGAAAATGTCCTCCTTGGGTATAACAAACTCGTTTAGCCGTTGCTTGTCGCGCTCGGCGAGCTTTGTAACCACTCCAACACTCCGCCCGCCGGCATAAGCCGCGGCGCTTGAGTATATGACCGCACCCCCAACCTCAATAATCAAGTTGTCCAGATAGTCAATATTGTAGTCAAGCGAAATATGTCCTATTGTCAATGTGTCGTATCTCTTCATAATTACCTCTTCTTTATATCCCGTCCAAGCATATTAAGTATTGTGTCCGGGTGATTGGTTGTAATATTGGCAAGCTCTGTCCTTTTAGTCAGCCTGATCATCTCATATTGCTTGTCCACAACAAAAACTGATACAGGCAGAGCAAGCCGACGGCATTGATCTAAAAAATCCTCTGTGCAAAAGGTATACCTGAGATTAATTCCTTTGATGCTGCTGCAGTTGAAGCTGTCGACAAGACTTTTCATGCCTTTGACATCAGAAGCTTTGGGTGATTTCAATCCAAAAAAGGATTTGTTAAGATACACCTCGGCGCCTTGAAGGTCTAGAATATCGTCCCGGCAGACACTGCCGGTAAAAATAATGCGCTCTAAAACTCCCTTTTGCTTGGCAAGCTCGACAACGGGCTTGACAAGGTGTCTTTGCTTTACATCACAATTTATCCTAAAATCATGTGTTTTTATGTAATCAAATGCGTAAGACAAGGTTTTGCGCATGAAGGGAAAGACGGAGGGCATATGCGAAAGGTATAGCAGTTTGCCGCATTTCCATATGTCAACTTCGATAATGTCAACTGAATAATCCTTGATTTTTTCAAAAAACTGTACGCTGTTACGGTGAGTATACAGCGCTCCTCCGTGCGCGGTTACGAGCATTGTCATCTCCTAAAATATATTTTTTTGGTAGCAAAGACTAATTTTTGCGTATAGAACTTCCTTGATTGAGTCGATTGCCTGCCGCATGTATATCTTCGGGTCAAAAACCTCGCTATCGGCAGAAAGCGCCATTCGTAGCCCCTTAGTGAATGCCTGTCTAAGCTCGGTAGCAAAGTTGATTTTGGATATGCCGGCGCGGATACATTTTTTTATCGTATCGTCGCTAAGTCCGGACGCGCCATGCAGGACAAGGGGCATATCTATTGCGGAGTGAATCTCAGATATCCTCTCAATATTGATAAAAGGTACGCCCTTATATACACCATGCGCGGTGCCAACACTTATCGCTAAGGCGCTGACGCCGGTACTTTCGGCAAACTTTATAGCCTCGCTTACCTTTGTATACTTTGATGTCTCCTCAATATCGGACTCTTCCTTGCCGCCGATTATACCCAATTCTCCTTCAACTGAGATATTGAGCGGCGCGGCATAATCCACAACACGCTTAGTTATTGCGATGTTTTGCTCAAGCGGCAAGGCGCTGCCGTCAATCATAACTGAGCTGAAACCCGCATCTATGCACTTGACTGCGAGCTCAAAGCTTGAGCCATGGTCAAGATGAATGGCATAATCAACGCTAGTATCCGCCAACAGTCCCTTAATGATGGCGGGATATGTTGATACCCCCCCGTAATTAAGCGTACGCGGAATGGTCTGAATAATTACAGGTGTTTTTAACTCTTTGATAGCTTCGCTGACGGCGAGAGCGCTTTCGAGATTGTCGATATTAAAAGCCGGTACCGCTGTTTTGTTAGCATTTTTCATCAATTCGTAGATAGATACTAGTGCCATAACCGCTCCGTGAAAGGATAATATTACAATTATAGCACAATATTGCGATTTTTCAGCTAATATTGGGTATTGAAAAAATACTCAATCTGTGTTAACATAAAAGAGGTTTGTACAATAAGTTGGCACTTGTTGTCAATTCATTCCAAAACAAACGGCGCATTCGCGCACTTTTTATAATTGAG
>CAYTUT010000154.1:0-4000 GCA_964441295.1 uncultured Christensenellaceae bacterium
CGGGAAAAGTATACGCTCAGCTTATATGCAGAAAAGGGTGCGAGGTTCTTTACAAATCCGAAAAGAGCGCTTCAGCGGCGTTTGAGGTGCTGCCTTCGCTCAACGGAGTAGAACAGATTGCCGAAAGGGAGGATTTTTTGTTCCAAGCCGAAAAGACCCTTGAATCAACCCGGGAAGCAGCAGGTCTTGCCGAGCGGAAAGCGCTTTTGGCAGAAACTAAGGCGCAGGATGCGGCCAACATAGTTGCCTTGATAAACCAAAAAATTATTAATAAAGAGTTTGAGGGCAAAAGCGCGTATCAATATGCCCTGCAAAGCGGCTATACCGGAAGCGAGCAGGAGTTTTGCGATTCGCTTGCCAAAATCGGAAGCATTGTAGAGGATGCTCCTGACGATAAGGGGTATATTAGGCATAATGGCAGCTGGGTGGAAGCGCCCGATTTGCCGACTCCGACTGCAGACAGCGCGGGAAGTGTGCTCAAGGTTGTCTCTGACGGTGAGAGCGCAAGGTATGTTCTTTCCCCGCTGGACAGCGAAGCCGCCGCAATCAATGCGGACAGCGCGGAACTTGAAGCGCTTGCCCGCACCGCGCCTCAGTCTGTTTTTTATGGCAAAGAGCTGATTTCGGCCGACGGGGCACTGAACGGACAGCAAGGCAAATTCAGTCTAAGGTATTTGTTTTGCGGCAATATCGTTATACAGCTGATTGCAGAGCAAAACAAGGGCGTGCAATTTCGCCGCGAGAGAGTGGGCAGCGGGGCATTCGGTACCGTAACGGTAGAGTTGCTTCGCCCATTAAAAATTGAGAATGTTTCCTTCAGCCCGCAGAGCTTTGTTAAGGAAGCATATTGCTATGCAGCGCTTATTGCAACCAAAGATTTGTGCGGTTATCAGTTATCCAACAGCGCAGTGCCTATTTTGATACTGGCAAAGACCTCATATATGACGGCATATGAATGCGACTTAAAGAAGGATATCGAGCTCAATAACGGCACGCTTGTACTGAGAGCTGCTATACCGCCGCAAGCGCCGATAGTCGGCGACATAGTTTTTATCGGAGCAAATTGAGAGATAATAAAGAATAGTCAACAACTTTTGCCGCGCAGCGCATATGCGCGGCAATTTTTTTTGTAGAGCCGAATAGCCCTTTGCCGCCGCATAAGGTGGTGTATTATGTTTGTTAAATAACACATTGTGTGTTATAATCAATTAGCAAAAAAGAGAAGCCGGCATTACGGCAAGATTTTTCCAAGCAGATGACAACGATTTGCGTTTCTGCTGAAGGAGATAACACAATGAAAGGCTATGACAAAATAGTAAAGAAATTAGGGGATTTTATAATAAAATTCCGTATGCCGATAATAGGCGTGTTTATTGCGGTTGCGCTTCTCGGGGTGTTCGGCGTGTTTTTGACGCGAATCAATTCGGACATATTATCCTATCTTCCCCCCGACACGACGACGGCGAAAGGCATGGACTTCTTGGAGGAGAATTTTGGACTTTCGGGAAACGCGCTTATTGCACTGGACAAAGAGACGGATTACGAAAATATCAAAGACTATGTAGGACAAATTACCCAAATTGAAGGTGTTACAACGGTGCTTTGGATAGGCTCTCTAGACAAAGTAATGGTAGGAACCGTAGACATCAGCAACACAGAAATGGTTAAGGAAACCCGTCAAAAGGCGGCGGAAATATTGATGCGGGACGGCAACTATCTAATTATGGTGACAATGAGCGTCGGCGCCAGCACTAATGAGGCAGGGCAGGTTCTCGAAGAAATCAAGGGAATTTTGGGCGAGGAAAAATACGCATTGGGGGGTACGGCGCCCATTTCGCGGCAGGTATATGACGATGCGATAAGAGAGCTACCCTTTTTCTTGGCGGTTGCAGTCATTCTTGTGCTGATCGTGCTTTTCTTGACAGCGCGGAGCTGGATTGAACCCGTTATATTCATAATCACGATGGGTATTGCAGTGCTGATTAACATGGGCAGCAATATAATATTCGGAGAAATATCGATTATCACATTCTGCGCCGCTGCGATCCTTCAGATAGGAATGGCAATGGATTACGCAATATTCCTTACCCATATGTATACAGAGGAGCGGCAAAAAGGGCTCGATTCAAAGGGAGCCGCGCACTCTGCTGTCAGGCGCACATTTCCTACCGTTGCGGCGTCCGCGCTGACTACAATGGGCGGTATGGCGGCGCTGTTTATGATGAGCTTTACAATAGGCAAGGATTTGGGAGGCGTGCTTCTTAAGGGTATCGCCATCTCCTTGATTACCGTTATGGTGATGCAGCCGTGTCTGTTATTGTTATTTGACAAGCTGATTGAGCGAAGCAAGAAGAAGGCCGTGGATTTCAAGTTTTTGGGTCTTGCGAAGTTTACGGTAAAGAATAGAATAATAGTTGTGGTAATATTTATATTGCTGCTGGGTCCCGCATTTTTGGGTCAGTATTTTTTGGATTTGAGCTATTTGGACTTCTTGCCAAAGACGGATAATCCGAACGAGCTAACGGAATATGTGGATGATTTGAGCAATCAGCTTTTTGTGGCGGTGCCTATTGAAAACGGAAGCTTGTTAGCGCAGAAGCAATATGTGGAAAGTCTCAAGGAGTCCAGCTATATCAGCGCGGTGACGGGGCTTGTGAGCATGCTGCCCGAAAATATGATGAACGAGGAGGGGCGGCTGTTTATTAATATTATGGGACTAAATGTCGATGTCACCCAAGCCGTGCTCAAGATGGGCGAAGACATGGGTTTTGCCAACAACGGTTACGCGCTCTATACCATTGCGCTCAGAGAAGACATTCCTCTAGAGAGCGCCGAGGCGAATGCCGCGCTTCACGAGACCCAGACAATCAGCGCCGGAAGCTTTGACAACTATCTTGTTACGGGCATAGTGCAGGGAGTGAAGGACTTTCAGGACATTACACCCCGTGATTTTTTGAAAATTAATTTTTTGTCGATTGCATTGGTGCTGCTTGTGTTGATAATTAATATGCGATCGCTCAAATACCCCGTGCTGTTGCTCGTGCTCATCCAGTTCGGAATTTGGTTCAATTTCAGCATCAACAAGGCGCTAGGCACTTCGGTCAACTTCCTTTCTTATCTAGTTGTCGGCGCTATTCAGCTAGGCGCGACGGTGGATTATGCAATACTGTTGACGGGCAAATACAAAGAATACCGGCGTGAGGGTATGGATCCGCTCAAGGCCGCATATACGGCGTCCGCATCGTCATCCATGTCGGTGTTGACCGCGGCAAGCATAATGATAGTCGCTTGCCTTAGCGTTGCGTTCATCGCCTCGAATTCGGTTATTAAGGAGATTGCGGCGATGGTCGCGCGCGGCGCTATAATCAGCTGCGCAATGGTGCTTTGTGTTCTGCCGAGTATACTCGCGTCCTCCGAGAGGTTTGACCAGTTTGTCAAGGAACATGGCGGTGTCAAGGGACTTACGGAAAAGTTTTTGAAAGACCTTAACGAGCAGGCCAAAAAAAGTGCGGAAAAATTGAGGGAAAACACGGACAAATTTATTGAAAGCGCCAAGCACATTCAAGAACAGCTGCAAGAAAAGAGCGATGCGATTACAAAAGGAATAAAACAAAAGCTTGCCTCCGGCAAAAAGAAAGAAATGCAAATAAATACACCGACTGAGCAAGAAGGGAGCCAAACGGACACCATAGTTGCGCAAGAAGAAAGCCGAGTACAGCCTGACGACCAACAAGACGATGCGGAGAGGTATAAGGATGACAGAGTATAGTCTTTTGGACAACGAAAGACTGGATGACTTAGGATATCAGGGCATGAAAATAATCCAGTCCGAGACAGAGTATTGTTTTTCTTCGGATTCGGTTATACTTGCTAATCTTGTAAGGGCTAATCCGAAAGCGTTTGTTGCTGATCTCTGTAGCGGTTCGGGTATAATTGCCTTGCTCATCGCGGCAAAAACCCGCGCCAAAAAAATTGTGGGAGTGGAGATACAGAGCGCGCT
>CAYTUT010000155.1:0-3995 GCA_964441295.1 uncultured Christensenellaceae bacterium
TCTCGCGTTTTAGCTCGGGATGAAGCATCAGCGCCTTTATCTCGGATGCAAAGAGCAATCCGCCATTGAGTCTAGCATAGAAGAGAGGCTTGATACCTATACGGTCACGCGCCAAAAATAAGGACTTTGCCTTGTGCTCCCACACCGCAAAGGCATATATTCCGTTGAACCTTTCAAGACAGCCTTCACCCCACTCCACATAGGCTTTGAGCAATACTTCAGTATCCGAATGACCCCAAAAGTTATACCCTCTAAGCTTCAACAGCCGTCTTATTTCGTCGGTGTTGTAAAGTTCGCCGTTATATATCAGCGTGTATGTCTCTCCCTTTGCGTCCACTGTCATTGGCTGTTTGCCGCCCACGGCATCCACAACGAACAACCTTCTCTGCGCCATCAATGCGTGTTCTTTAACAAAAAGCCCTTCCTCGTCCGGACCTCTGTGCCTAAGGCACTCGCACATCTTCTCGATGATGCCCGCTTCGCTTGTGAGGTTTTTGGTATAATCGATCCATCCTGCAATTCCGCACATATTATATTACCTTCATTACCGGCTGCAGCTGTATGCCCTCTATCGCTGCCTCCGCCGCCGCTATTATTAGATCAAAGTCAGCTACTAGAGAATTAGTTTTTTTCTCCGGGTCGTCCTGCCAAAAAGGTACAAAGTAAATGTTTTTCTTGTTCATCAAGTCTCCGAAGTTTCTGGCGTTGCCCGCCAAGCCGTCATTGGTGGATATGGCAATAAGCAAGGGCTTGTTGTTGCGCAAATGCGCTTTTGCCGCCATCAGCACAGGCGTATCCGTTATGGCGTGATTAAGCTTAGTAAGGCTATTGCCGGTACACGGCGCAATAATCAGCAGGTCAAGCAGATTTTTGGGGCCGATAGGCTCCGCCCCGGCAATCGTTACAATCGGCTTGCTGCCTGCTATCATCTCAACATCATAAGCAAAATCAGCTGCCTTGTAAAAACGCGTGTCTATATCTTTCACCGAATAAGAAAAAATCGGGATTACGTTGTTATTTTCCGCCAGCTTCTCCATCACGGGCAATACCTTGTTAAAGGTGCAAAAGGATCCCGTTACGGCGAATCCTATGTTTTTATTTTTCATGTTTTATGTTCAAGCTCGCCAATATGCTCTCTTTCAGGTACAAAGCCGCCGTCTTTGGCGCCGTCTTGCCCGGAATGCCCAGCGCCAGCAGGGCGTTAATTCCCATCGCTTTGGCTGTATCAAAGTCCACTCCCCCGGGCGCTGAGGCAAGGTCTAGTACAAAGCAGTCCTTATCGATAGAAGCGAGTATTTCTCCTTTTAATATTTTGTCTGGGATTGTGTTGATTATAGTATCGAATTGGGCAATGTCTTCAATATAACTTTCCATAGTGTATACCCTTGCGGCTATGCCTTCCGCCGCCGCTCTTGCGTAGGTGTTTCTTGCGGCAACGCATACATTTGCGCCATTTTGCTTCATGACTGCCGAGAGCGCTTGCCCGACTCTGCCATATCCGAGTATCAGCGCGCTGAGCCCCTGAAGTTTGCAATCAGTATTATTAATAATGTGCGCCAGCGCGCCCTCCGCGGTAAGATAAGCGTTTTTGACCAAAAAATCTTCGTCCTTGTTGTAATCAAAATATGTTATCTGCTTACCGTCAAGAATATCTGCCGACGCGTCATCGATATCGCGTGCAAACACAACGGAGCCGGGGCTAACCGAGTCAATGCGCTCTATTGAAAAAGCGTTTCTTATGGAATAAACATATATTTTGGGCTCTGCATTCGACGGCGCATCATCAGCTTTTACGGCATCGTATCCGTCATTTTTGAGCGCTTTGAGCAGGTAGTCTTCCCTTTTATCCTTGACCTCGATGACAAACAGCATTTTATAATCCTCTTGCTAACTTTATATGAAAAAGCAATTCGTATTGTGATAATAGTATACCGAATTATGCCGCTTACGGCAACTTTACCCGATTATATAACGGACAGCGTATTGCAATGCAATTATTTGCACCTTGACACGGCAATACGCAGGTAATATAATAAGATATACTTTCAATACGGAGATTTTATGACGAGCGAGGTTAAAACTATTAAGTTTACAGTCAACAAAAACCAACGCAAAACTTACTTAAAAATACCTTTCAAAGTGCCAGAAAATGTAGAAAAAATGGTGATTAGCTACAGCTATCCGGGCGATGAAGCCAGTTCTTTGCCGAGTGAGCACAAAAGCGTAATAGATTTTGCGCTACTCGACCACAACGGCGCCGAAATGGGCGCGACAGGCTCCTCTCACCGCGTCATTACCATATCGAATAATTATTCTACTCCCGGCTACAACACAGCCGAGATAAAAAGCGGCACATGGACAATTATATGCGGCGCCTATATGATACGCTACGAGACTCTGGAAATAACATACCGCATTGAGTATTTTTACAAGCATCACCGCTATTTGAAGGGCGATTTGCACCTGCATACTGTCAGCTCCGACGGCAAGTATACCATCGAAGAGCTGGGCGCTATGGCGCGCAAAACAAGCTATGACTTTATGATAATCACTGACCATAACAACTTCTTTCATATGAAGCGCCTGCCGAGTATCCCTAATCTTACCGTTATACCGGGCGTTGAGCTGACCAATTATAACGGCCATATGAATTTTTGGGGACTGGAAGTGCCGTATACCAAGCCGTACAGCGCCAACAGCTTCGAAGAATACAAGGCGCTTCATTCCGAAGCCAAGGAACGGGGCGCAATAATATCAATCAACCATCCTTTTTGCTCGCTTTGTCCGTGGCGCTGGGATATCAACGGCATAGATTTTGATACCGTCGAGGTCTGGAACGGGCCAATGCGCCCTGATAATATCAAAGCCTATGATTGGTGGCACGGCGAATTGTTAAAGGGACGGCGCCTGCCTGCTGTTGGAGGAAGTGATTATCACCGCGACCGCGGCCCCAAAAAGCTTTGGGGCATACCCACTACATATGTATATTCACCCTCCGCCGCGCGTGACGATATCCTTGCAAGTATCAAGGAAGGACGGGTTATCACCGCCAAGGATGCAAAATCCGCTTATGTAACTGTGACCTCCGGCGACAATGTCATCGGAGATACGGTGAAGCTTTCTAAAGATACTGAGGTCGAGGTCACGATACCTCTTCTCCCGCGCGGCAATTATTTAAGAGTATACAACAATGACAAGATAATCTACGAATACAAGGCAAGACGCAGCATGGCGCACAAGGCAAAGGTCAAAGTGCTCGAAAAAGGCTTTGTTCGCGCTGAGGTTAGATACCGCCCCGGTCTTTTTGAGACTATCGTCAATAGAGTTATTCTCTATGTCTCAGACCGCAAAAACATGTACATGCGGCTTCCGGATTTTATACACAGCTTTACCAATCCCATATACTTTGAGTAACAATTATCGAATTAGCAACTCAGATAGACAATTTGTGTCAATGAAAAATGCTACCTTGAGGCAGCATTTTTGATAAAAGCAGCTTTTTGAATTACACATTCCCTTCAATTATTGCAGGCTGTTCTATTTGGGGCGATTTTAACAGCCTCTTGTAGGTTAGGTCGATTAATATCGCGCCGAGCGGAGCGGTTATCACAATCGAGAGTACTGCGACGCTGAGTATGATATTGCCTGAAGTTGCGCCCAGCGCAAGGGGCACTGCCCCGACCGCCGCCTGAACGGTTGCCTTGGGAATGTAGGCGATATTGCAGAAAAACCGCTCCTTGAGATTGAGTCCTGATTTGATCAAACTTGCCATAACTCCTACGGTGCGTATAAGCAATGCAAGCAGTATAAGCGCAACTGCGCCCAAGCCTGCAATATAAATATAATTCACATCTACCGCCGCGCCAACTAGGACAAACAGCACGACCTCCGCGGCTACCCAGACCTTAGAAAACTTGACTGCAATGCGCTTTGCCACCACCTCGCGGAACTTGAGTATTGTTATTCCCACTGTCATAACTGCAAGCAAACTCGAA
>CAYTUT010000156.1:0-3965 GCA_964441295.1 uncultured Christensenellaceae bacterium
TCAAAAACTAATCGTATGCTTACGATATTTGTCCGTACAATAATAATATATGTTGTTCTAATAATCATAATGAGGCTCATGGGCAAGCGTCAGCTTTCCGAGCTGCAGCCCTTCGAATTCGCGATTACCTTAATCATTGCAGAGCTAGCCTGCATACCTATGGCGGAAATGCAAATACCCCTAATGTACGGTATTATACCCATTTTTACCCTCTTCGTACTGCATCTTTTTATTACAAAGATTGCGAGTAAAAGTATAAAATTCAACAAGTTTTTGAATGGAAAGCCCATAATGATAATAACCCCCAACGGTATCGACCAGCGTATACTAAAACAGCTTGATATGAGTGTTATGGACTTACTGCACGCATTGCGTGCTTCAGGGTACTTCTTCCCCTCAGAGGTAGCCTATGCTATTCTCGAGACTGACGGCAAACTTTCGGTATTGCCCAAGGCCAATGCCGCGCCCCTTACGCCAAAAGTTTCAAACATAAGCGTAGAGCCGGTGGAGCTCTCTTACGCCATAATCTGTGACGGAGTATTCGAGCAAAACAACTTGGAGCTTAGCGGTGTGCAAAAAAATAAGATAGAAAATATAATGCGTGACAACAATCTGCAGACAGAGGACATTCTGCTCTTGACAGTCGACAACGGAAGCGATATATACCTTCAGCCCAAAAAAGGCAACTCAATTACCCTAAAGGCATAGCATGAAAAGGACAATTTTTGCTTTGATTGTAATAGCGTGCATTATCACGATAGGTATACTCGAGCAGTTGTACCTGAATAAGACCTTTGACGAGATTAAAGGACAGGCGCTAGAAATACAACAGTTAATCAATTCTGATCCCGAAGAGGCGCACGAAAAAGCTTTGCTCTTGAAGGACGACTGGAACAGACGAAAGCATTTGACTGAAGCCATTGTCTCGCACAACGAAACAAGGGAGATGACATTAAGGGTCGCCGAATTGGAGGGATACACAAAGGCGTTAGATAACAAATCCTCCGAAGCCACCGTCAATATGCTTATTGAAATGTGCGATAATTATATGCACATACTTGGCTTCTCTTGGGACACTATATTGATGCCCGCGCCGCGCGGGCGCCCATATTCGACTATAACAAGCCTTAACGCGGCTAGTTTACAGTTGCAACACCCAGCACCTTTCTAAGGTACTCCCCGGTAAAGCTTTGCTCATATTCGGCGACCTGCTCGGGTGTCCCTTCGGCTATTATTTCGCCGCCTGCGTCGCCGCCTGCGGGCCCCAAGTCAATAATGTAGTCTGCAACCTTGATTATGTCAAGATTGTGCTCGATAACCACTACCGTATTGCCGTTTGACGTCAGACGGTCTAGTATCGCTATGAGCTTCTCCACATCCGCGCTGTGCAATCCCGTAGTCGGCTCGTCAAGGATATATATCGTCTTACCGGTGCTCCGCTTTGCAAGCTCTGTAGCAAGTTTTACCCTCTGCGCCTCACCGCCCGACAGCGTAGTCGATGACTGACCAAGTTTTATATAGCCTAGACCGACATCATACAATGTCTTGATTTTGTTATATATGCGGGGTATATTAATAAAAAACTCGCAAGCCTCCGCCACTGTCATGTCCAATACCTCAAAGATGTTTTTACCCTTGTAACGCACCTCTAAGGTCTCTCTATTATACCGTTTGCCCTTGCATACATCGCACTGGACGTATACATCGGGCAAAAAGTGCATTTCGATTTTTAGAATACCGTCCCCCGCACAGTTTTCGCATCTGCCGCCGGAAATGTTAAAGCTGAATCTCCCCGCGCCGTATCCTCTTGCTGCGGCGTCCGGAGTTGTCGCGAATAATTCGCGTATATCCGCAAAAACGCCTGTATAAGTAGCCGGATTGCTTCTCGGAGTTCGGCCTATCGGGCTTTGGTCAATATCAATTACCTTATCAAAATACTCCACTCCCCTTATCTCGTCGCAGTTGCCAAGCGAATGTATCTGTGCCTTATTAAGCTCTTTATGCAGCTTGGGGAATATTATACCGTTGACAAGACTGGACTTGCCGCTGCCTGACACACCGGTAATTGCAGTAAGCACACCGACAGGTATTCTCACATTGATGTTTTTGAGATTATTCTGCCTTGCCCCAATTACCTCAAGGCAGCGGCCGTCAAGATTTCTTCTTTGCGAAGGCACTTTGATAAGCCTCTTGCCAGACAAAAACTGCCCTGTAATCGACTCATCAACTGCCATAATATCTTCTACGGAGCCCTGCGCCACCAGCCTGCCCCCATGTACGCCTGCGCCCACACCGATATCAATAATATGATCTGCGCTTCTTATCGTCTCCTCGTCATGCTCAACAACAATCAGCGTATTGCCCAAATCCCTCAGCCGCTTGAATGTGGCAATCAGTTTTGCATTGTCCTTCTGATGCAGTCCGATGCTTGGCTCGTCTAGAATATACAATACTCCCACAAGCCCGCTGCCAATCTGCGTTGCAAGCCTTATGCGCTGGGACTCCCCTCCCGAAAGCGTGGCTGCAGAGCGGGCAAGCGTGAGATAGGATAAACCGACATTAAGCAAAAAGTTGAGCCTTGCGCGGATTTCTTTAAGTATCAGATACGCTATCTGAGTTTCCTTTTCGTTCAGCTTCAAGCTATCAAAGAAGCTAAGCAGCTTAATTATAGAATTTTCGGATAAGTCGGCAATATTAATATCGCCTACGGTCACTGCAAGCGCCTCGGGCTTGAGCCTTTTCCCCTTACATACACTGCAAGGCACAACTCGCATCAGCCTTTGGTATTCGCGCTGCATTGCCTCTGATGAGGTTTCCTGATACCTTCTGTTGAGCATATTAACCATTCCTTCATAATTCATCATATATCTACCCGAAAAGGTATCCGAATTGTACTTAATCTCTATCTTCTGACCGTTAGTGCCGTACAGAATGATATTTATAATGCTTTCGGGCAAGTCCTTCAACGGAGTATCCAAGGAGAATCCGTAATGCTCGGCAAGACCCTTGAATTGGCTTTGAATAGTGCGGCAGTCAAAGGAGGCGCCCACAACGGTAATTGCCCCGTTTCTCAAGCTTTTGCTCCAGTCCGGTATCAACAGCTCGATATCGACTTCTTCCTTGTATCCCAGACCGTGGCACTCAGGACAGGCTCCGAATGGGCTGTTGAAGCTAAACATGCGCGGCGCGAGCTCTGGCAGACTTATGTCGCAATCAGGGCAATTATATTTTGTATTGAAGAGCTGTTCTTTGCCGTCAATTTCGGCAATAACCAGTCCCTCAGCAAGTTTCAACGCCAGCTCCACACTATCTGTCAATCTCCGCCCCAAGCCTTCTTTAATCTTCAATCTGTCCACTACTACACTGATATCATGCTTAACTTGCTTGTCCAGATTGACCAGTTCTTCATCCATCATATAATTGATACCGTCAATGCGTATACGCACAAAGCCCTGCTTTTTGTATGACTCAATCTGCTTCGAGTACTCGCCTTTTCTTGCCCGAACCACCGGCGCAAGTATGCTTACAGAAGCACCCTCGTTGGCCATAATGCTGTCGCATATCTGGTCAACCGTGGTCTCTTCTACCATCTTGCCGCAGACAGGACAATGAGGTCTGCCCACGCTAGCGTAGAGCAAACGCAAATAGTCGTATATTTCGGTTATTGTTCCCACAGTTGAGCGGGGATTTTTCGAAGTTGTTTTTTGATCTATGGATATTGAAGGCGAAAGCCCTTCAATGTAATCGACATCAGGCTTTTCCATCTGACCCAAAAACTGTCTGGCGTAAGAGGACAGGCTCTCCATATATCGCCTCTGCCCCTCTGCGAACAAAGTGTCAAATGCAAGCGAAGATTTGCCCGAACCCGACAAGCCGGTGAATACCACCAGTTTGTTGCGCGGTATTTCTACATTAATATTTTTTAGATTGTGCTCCCGTGCGCCTTTAATTAGTATACTGTCATT
>CAYTUT010000157.1:0-3877 GCA_964441295.1 uncultured Christensenellaceae bacterium
TATTCTGCTTATTCGGGTCTATATCAAGTTTAGATAAAAAGAAAGCTAAAGCAAGGCGTGTCTTACAGGATACAAGTCAGATTAAAAAACAAAGGCACCGGCGAATATGAAACAATGTCAACCACATGGCAAAGGCCAGAACATATGACGGAAAGAGAGGTAAAACGAGCCTTAGAAAAATTTGCGAATGAATATGAAGAATCACTAAGAGCCGAATACGAAGTAGGTCTGACAAGACAAAAAGAACTGACGGTAAACGAATATGCAAAGAAATGGCTGAGTTTCCTACAAGCCAATCGTGCGCCGTCATATTATGCAAGCGTACGCCCGTTAATCAACGAGGTATGCGAAAGCTTAGGCGGATACAGACTAAAAGAGTTAAATCCCGCTATCATACAGAAATATATAAACTCGCTAAGAACCAAGAAAATAGTCAATGTAATGGGTCTTGCAACATGCTTAAAAGAGGAAATGACCAAGCAAGGCTACTCTCAAGAAAAGCTGGCTAAGGTAAGCGGAGTATCGACCGCTACAATATCAGCAGCAATCGAAGGTCGAAGAATAGAGATAGACAAAGCGAAAATGCTCGCAAAAGCCTTGTGTAAGCCAATAGGTGAATTGTTCCAAGTAATCAAAGACGAAAAGCCTTATGAGAAATCAAGCTTAGCAAAGCGATGCAGAACTCTAAGAGCAATGCTTTCAATGGCAAAGAAACAGCAGTATATTGAGCAAAACTACGCTAGGAGCGAATATATAGACACCATACGAGATGAGAAGAAAGAGAAGAAATTCCTAGACGATAAGCAAGCAAAACAGTTGATTGAGGGTTTGAAGAATTATAGAGATATAAGGATAAAGACGGCGTTAATGACGCTGCTATTCACTGGTATAAGGCGAGGAGAACTGAGCGGCTTAGAATGGGGCGACATAGACCTAGAAGAACAGACTATCAGCATAAGACGCTCATGCTGTCAGGTAACAGGTATGGGCATTGTGACAGGCGACACCAAGACACAAAGTTCAAGAAGAACCATAGCGATACCGCAAGCGCTCGTACAGATATTCAGAGAATATAAGGAATGGTGGCTTGAATACACAAAATCACTAGGCGATAGATATGATGGTATCCAAAGGCTGTTCATACAGGCAGACAGTAAGCAGCTGTACCCTTCAACAATACAATATTGGTTAGCAAAGGCACTAGATGAGCTAGGTATAGAGCAAGTTAATGTCCACAGCCTCAGGCACACCAATATTTCGCTACAGATAGCAGCGGGAGTGCCGCTAAAGACCGTATCGGCAAGAGCAGGACACAGCACCACAAAGGTCACAGCAGATATCTACGCACATATGATACAATCAAGCGATAGAGCAGCTGCGGATAAATTAGGCGAAATATTAGGCTAATATATATAAGGATAAGAGTGTAGTCTATATTTGTTCTTATTTATTTATAGATTATGATGTAGCTAATTACCATATTATTTGACTTAATAGATATAAGTATATATAATAGTAAAGTAGCATAATCACATACTATTAACTAAAATAGAGCGTAAAGGAATAAATGAATAATATCGTTTCAAAATTAAAAGAAGTATTATTATCCGTATTGCCAATAATCATTTTGGTGACGATATTAAACTTTACCATATCGCCTATAGGAACGCAACTGCTAATTAGATTCATTATTGGTTCTGTTTTTGTTGTATTGGGGCTTGCACTCTTTTTGATAGGAGTGGATATCGGAATAACTCCTTTTGGAAATATAGCAGGAACAACTATTGCAAAAAGTAATAAATTTTGGGTGGTATTAATTTTAGGATTATTACTAGGTTTCTTCATCGCAATTGCAGAGCCAGGACTGTTAGTGTTTTCGAATCAGGTTAACGAAATTTCCTTAGGTCAAATTTCTAATTTAACGCTTCTAATTGTTGTATCAATAGGTATAGCGGTAATGTTAATATTAGGGTTAATTAGAATGCTTTATAATATTTCTTTATATATAGTGTTAATTGCTTTATATCTTATTATATTGATGCTCGGGATATTCTCATCTGGAGAGTTTTTAGCAATAGCTTTTGATTCAGCTGGAGCCGTAACAGGAATGTTAGTAGTTCCTTTTATTCTATCTTTATCTGTAGGCATAGCGCATCTAAAAAGAAATAATAAGGATTGTGATAATGATAGCTTTGGGTTATTGGCAATAGTATTGACTGGCGCAATTATTTCAGTAATGATTTTAGGTTTATTATCTAAGAATATGGATTTTAATACTCTTCAATTAAGTGAAATCTTATTTAACTCTAGTTCTATAATGGGTCCTTTTGCAACAATCATTCCTAATTTATTGTTAACGAGTTTAATAGCGATTCTTCCTTCATTAATAATACTATTAATTTTTAATAAGATGTTTTTTAAAGTTAAGAGAAAAAAGTTAAGAAAGTTATTAACAGGATTTATTTTTGCTTATATTGGACTTTTCTTGTTCTTATTGGGCGTAAACGGTGCTTATATGAATGTAGGCATAAAAATCGGATATAGTTTAGCTACTTTAGATAGACTTATATATTTAATAATTATAGCTTTTGTTTTGGGAGCAACAATTATATTAGCAGAACCAGCTGTCTATGTATTAACTCATCAAATAGAGGATGTGACAAGCGGTTATATCAAGAGAAAAGCTGTTTTAGTTTCGTTAACAATTGGAGTTGGCTTAGCCGTAGCTTTATCGGCTATTAGAATTATAATACCAGAAATTCAATTATGGCATTATTTACTTCCCGGATATTTTATATGTATATTATTGATGTTTTTCATACCAAAGCTTTTTGTAGGCATCGCATTTGATAGTGGTGTTGTGGCTACTGGTCCTATGACTGCAACGTTCATTTTAGCTTTTATGCAAGGAGCTGCAAATGCTTATGAGGGTGCAGATATATTAATGGACGGTCTTGGAATGATAGCAATGGTAGCAATGGTTTCTATTCTTGCATTAGAGGTATTGGGTTTAATTTTTGCCATAAAGTTAAAGAATAAGGGAGGTAAGCATGAGTGTAAATAATGAAATTAATTCTAAACTAATTTATGTTATAGTTAGTCAAGGTGCTGGCACTAAAATATTGGATAGGGCAAAGACTTATGGCGCATTAGGCGGTGCAATTTTTATTGCAAAAGGAAGCGTTAATAAAGCTTTGACAAATTTCTTTTCATTGTATGAGGAAAATAAAGAAATTGTTTTGTTAGCAGCCGAATATCATAAGGTCAATCAAATTTTGGAAGAATTAAACACCGCTTTTAAGTTTTATAAGCATAATCATGGGATTGCTTTTACTATTAAAAGCAATATCATAGGTTTTCATATCAATGACAATAATGATTTAGAAATTATAAAAGGAGATAAACCAATGTATAAATTAATTACAACTATTGTAAATATTGAAAACGCTGAAGATGTTATTGAAACAGCAAAATTAGCAGGGGCAAAAGGCGGAACAATTATTAATGCAAGAGGTACGTTGCTTAATGAAAGTTATACAATTTTTGGAATAGAAATAGAACCAAGAAAAGAAGTTGTATTAATTGTTGCTCAGGTAGAAGATGTTGAGCTGATTATAACTTCTATTCGCAAAAAGCTGGATATTGATAAACCGGGTAATGGTATAATAATTACTCAAGATATAGATAATGCATATGGCTTGAATAAAGATAAAATATAGTAATGTTAATTTCTTATTTTATTTAAGAACTTAGGACTATATATTATAGTGTTTAATACTATAGCATATGGTAATATGTATCCTAGTAAAGCCTGAGAAATAGAGAACAATCTCGATAAGCCTAGTGGGTGTATGTCCCCGAATCCTACTAAAGTAAG
>CAYTUT010000158.1:0-3836 GCA_964441295.1 uncultured Christensenellaceae bacterium
TCATTCCAATCTCAAAGCCTTCAGACGTCTTAAGATATACCTTGCTGCTCTCGTCAAGACTAATGATGCCGTCTACCTCATCTGTCCCTAAAATCAGTTCAAATACGGTAGCAATAAGCCTTTCGCCGATATATATTGCCGCCTCGCCCTGGTCGAGCGAAATGCCTCCGAATATGCCTCCGATAAGCCTAATAAGGTCTTCGGGAGTCATGCCTTCGTCAGCGCCTGCATAGGTTGCAGGTATCGCCGATGCCAAAGCACCGTCGCCTGACAACAGCCCTCTAAGCATATCTTCAAGATTAACTTTGTACATAAACATAGGCAAACCAACATTGCCGTCAATCGATATGCCCGAAGCATCTACAAACACCGCGCTCTCGTTGGGCGCGTATTCGCCGTAATAAATGGCGATAATCTGATGCGCCTTGTCGCGGAATCCCTTTTCAAATACCCTGATAGCGATCTCAATCTTGCCCAACTCGAGCTTGAGACCGTTGCCGGCTATTATGTCAGACAGCTTGAAATTGTCCAAACCGACATTGACATCGAATACTATGTCAAAACCGTTGTTGACCGGGTTTTTGACATTGAGCACGCAAGCTAGTTCGGCTATTATGCCGCCTAGGGCGCTATAGAGATCAAGGGATGTCAGGCTGCCCGTGTTCATATCCACGGATATCTGCGCCGAAAGACTTATGTCAGTCAATGCGTCCAAATCGACAAAGGTATTTATATTTATGCCGTCCACATCGATTATGAAGTCGGGTTTAAGTCCGAGAGTGGCTCTAGGTATCTGCAGAGAAAGAGTTAAGCTGTTGTTGAGCTTCAGCGCCGCATCCATGTAGATACCGAACTCGCCGTCAAGCAGTCCTAGCTCTATGCGTATTTCCCTGATCAGCACATCCTGATCCGAATAAGTACTTATCATTCCGCCCAAAATTGCGTTAAAAATGTTGAGCGTGGACTCAGCAGACGCTATCGCCGCATCAAGCTCTGCTATCTGGCTTGGCGTCATACCGGTTCTATTAGTCGTCTTAAGGTCGTTGAGTTTTTGCTGTTGAGTGAATCCTACACCGCTCAAAAGGGTCTTGATAGTCGCTCTGTCAATAGTTAAGGCAATAGCCTTTCTGCCGTCAGGTCTTTTCTCCAAAGTGCCCAATATTGCAACAATAAGTTTGAGCATATCCAGCTCTACATACGCAACATTGGCGGCCATTGCCATCTCAAAGGTTGCGGTCTTTGAATAGTTATCTATAGCCTCGGCAAGATTGTTGCCGCCATATGTACTTATCATTGCCGTTTCCACCGCCGCCGAAGCCTCGCCCGTCAGCATGCCGCCGAGCAGTCCTCCGAGCAGATTGTTGAAGATGTGAGCCAAATTAATACCGCTGTATTTGATCTTGGGAAGCCCGACAGGAGACATATCCACAAATATTGTCTCGTCCTTGCCCCTGTATACGATACTTCCAAGCGCGCTGCCGTCCAGATTGGACAATGACAGCGCAATCACATTATTTTCGTTGTACTGCATGTCAAGCGCAGTCTGCAATCTACCCTTGACGCCCATTGTCGCCTGCCCGAGCGCGATAGTCTTTCTGCCCAAATCTCCGAGATCGTTGACGCCGAAGAACAATGCAAGGATACCGCCGATAGTGTCGCCGACAGTAACGGTCTGACCTATTTTGTTGTCGTACAATAGGTCGAATTCGATATCAAGATTAAATACGCTGAAAGTCTCAAAATTTACAAAGCTGGGGAATACAATGTCAGGCATCGCGTATATATCGGTGCCGTAATAATTGGCGCCGAGCTGCATGCCAAAGGCAAACAAAGTGCCGCCGTAGCTAGCGTTGACCTTAGCGTTGGAGAATGTGCCCTTGTTGGTGGTTATCGAGAAGTCGAATACCGTCCTGTCGATGGGATAGTTAACAATATTGACAAGGCGGAGTCCGAAAAGAGGATACAAAATGTCGTCCAGATTTATTCCCAAAAATGTGGGAATTATGGGAGCGACTGTCTTTAGTATGTTGAACATACCCGAAGCAAAGTTGGCTATGTCAGTCTGTACTTTCAGTTCTTGCGTATCGCCTTTGGTGGTAAGCGTCGCCGACTTGATGAGTCCGCTTAATACATTAGACACCATGGTACCTATGTTCATGCCTCCGAACTCAAGGCCGGTAATCATATCAACCAGACCGCCCATTGAGCCTGTCGCCGAGGAAGCAATGCCGACTATTTGCTGGAGGTTAACTTCTTTGATAATCAAGTTGGGTCCTTTGCCACCGGCAATATCGAGATAGAATTTACCCGCATCATAGTAAAATCCTAACACTATAGCCTTGGAATCCTTTTCATGCAACTCGAACAAAATATCAGATTTCTTATCGTCAAACCGGTGATACTTCGCTCTGAAATCCAGGTAGAAGTCTTTCTTTTCGTTGTCGATAGTCAGGGATATGTCATCAGCGCGGAAACTGAAAACAAGATAGTTCTCATCGCCGTCTGTTGCCAACGCATTGCCCGCAAAGTCAAAGACATATTGCAGAAATCCGAAGAAATCCCTTGTGTCAAGCACCTCGACCGTACCTTGATCGGGATTTGTCACATTGCCTCCCGTACCGGGTGTAATGACTATTGGCGTAACATTTTGACACGCCACCAACCCGAATGTCGAAAGACACACTAGCGTCACGATAATTATTATTAGAAAACTGATGCGCTTACTCATAAATACCTCCAGCCGCTTCCTTGGGGAAGTTAAACCTGCTTATATTCTACTAGAATATTATAGTGAAGTCAATGCCTTTGCAGTTAAAATACGCGCGTAAAATATTAAAACTATACTAACAAAACTTCATCAATACTTCGAAGTATCAAGTTCCGTGAGCAAACATCTTTTTTTTAATGGGGTTTCGCCCTCGAATTGTTGCAAAATTTGCACAAAAAAAGAATTCGATTAAGCAATTCTGATGCCGATTAATATAAGCTGTGATTATATCTCGTATAAAAACAAACGAATACTTTTTTGGTGGTCACGCCGTCGGTCAGCGCCGACTGACTCAAAACTCACAAAAGTACCGCAAGACTAGAGACGGATGTTGCAGCAAAACTCAATTTATCACAACAACGCCGCAGCATACGCTTGTCCAAGACGGCGCGTATGCTCATCCGGAATAATTATTTGTATGCTGATTCCCTTGCCGGATAGCGTTCTACGCGCCATCGTGACCGTTCTTTCGCCACCGATACCGCTAGTAACTCTCCCAAGAAGCATTACTGACTTTATACTGTAAAATCTCGAATAATAAGCAACGGCCTCTCCGAGATACAAGCCAATTTGCTCAAATACGCCAATCGCCTTAGGACAGCCCTCCTCGGCGGCTCCTTGCACAACCTTCAGCTTCTCCGCAAGCGTCAAACCGTCGGGAATCTCAATTCCGCACTCTCTTGCAAGCCTTATCGCGGCATCCTGCGAAAGATATTTTGCCCCGACTCCCGTATCGCCGCTCCATTCGTCCCTTGCGGCATCTTCAGACATATCTATCGGCACAAATGCCAGTTCGTTGAGCCAGCCGTTAATATTGCGGTCATTGTCCACATATCCACCTGCCTCGCTTGTACCCATCGCTATTCCCAGCAGACTGTCGCAATCAAGCTCGAGCGCCCCTTCATAGGCAGCCACATCGCCGTCATTGGCGACAATCAAGGGCAAGACAAATTCGTCGGCAATACGCTTGTATATAGTTTTGACCTTTTCTTCAAAAATATCGTCCGGCACCTTTATAAACAGGGAAGCAATACGTACTTCGTTATCGGCAACAACCCCCGCTGTAGAC
>CAYTUT010000159.1:0-3807 GCA_964441295.1 uncultured Christensenellaceae bacterium
TTGGCATATGCTACGGAATGCAAATCACATCTTATATGCTCGGCGGCGGCGTTGTCAACGCGCCCTCCGGAGAGTACGGAAGAGTTAGTATAAAATATGCCGACCATCCCTTGTTCAAGGGAGTGGAGAAGAAGAATATCTGCTGGATGAGCCACAATGATTATGTAGACCGTATACCGCAGGGCTTTGTCAGCATTGCATCGACAGACAAGGTGCGCAATGCGGCAATGGCGGATGACGCAAGAAAAATATATGGACTCCAGTTCCATCCCGAGGTTGTGCACACAGTGCAGGGTCTTGAGATAATGCGCAACTTTTTGTTCGATATTTGTAGAGCCAGCGGCGATTGGGACATGAGCAACTTTGCGGAGCAGCAGGTCGAGTCATTGCGCAACAGGATAGGTGAAAAGAAGGTACTGCTTGCGTTGTCGGGCGGTGTGGACAGCTCAGTATGCGCGGCGCTTCTCCATAAGGCGGTTGGTGACAATTTGATCTGTGTCTTTGTGGACCACGGTCTGTTGAGAAAGGGCGAGTTTGAGCAGGTTCAAGAAGTATTCGTTGAGCAGTTCGGCATCAACCTAATCGCAGTCAACGCAGAAAAAAGATTTTTGGACAAGCTGAAAGGGGTTGCCGACCCCGAACACAAGCGCAAAATAATCGGCGCCGAATTTATCAAAGTATTTGAAGAAGAAGCGAAGAAAATCGGCAAAGTGGACTTTTTGGCGCAGGGTACAATCTATCCGGACATAGTGGAGAGCGGAATTAACGGTTCGGCGGTAATTAAGAGTCATCACAATGTAGGCGGGCTGCCCTCGGTAGTGGATTTTGAAGAGATTGTTGAGCCTTTACGCGACTTGTTCAAAGATGAAGTGCGCAAAGTCGGCTTCGAAATGGGTCTGCCTGAGCACATTGTTATGCGCCAGCCTTTCCCGGGTCCGGGACTAGGTATCCGTGTAATCGGAGAGGTTACTAAAGAGAAACTCGAAATTCTTCGCGATGCCGATTACATCTTCCGCGAAGAGATAGCCAACGCGGGGCTTGACACAAAGATATGGCAATACTTTGCTGTAATCACGGATATGAAGAGCGTAGGCGTTATGGGTGACCACCGCACATATGATTACACTCTCGCGCTTCGCGCGGTTAACAGCATCGATGCTATGAGCGCCGACTGGTACAAAATACCGTATGAGGTATTGGATATCTGCTCATCAAGAATTGTCAACGAGGTCAAAAAAATCAACCGTATTGTGTACGATATTACCAATAAGCCTCCGGCAACTATTGAGTGGGAATAGAATATTTTGAAGAAAAGTGATTTGTTAATAAATTTTTTGGCGATAACGCGATTAACTGGACACTATGATAGTAAAAGAGTTTGAAAAAAAGGACTGCCAACTTTTCTTGGAGCTATGCCGTGATTTTTACCAATCCAGCGCAACGGTCTACAATTACAGAGAAGACATTGCCAAAATGACCTTTGACAGGGTAATGGACCATCATGAGAACCTATGGGGGTTTTTGCTGATAGATGCGGATACGGACACTGCGGTTGGCTATTCGCTCATTACCTCTTACTGGTGCAACGAGGAAGGCGGCAATGTGCTCGTGCTGGACGAATTGTATATAGCTCCCGGCAACCGCAAAAAGGGCTACGCAAGTCTTTTTATGGAGTGGTTGCAGGAGTATTACAAGGGTAAGGCGGTTGCGATAACGCTTGAAGTATTGACTACCAACCAAGCGGCATGTTCGTTGTATAAAAAGGAAGGCTTTGAGCCTGACGGTTTCATAACATATACCAAAAAATTACAGTAAGCGGGTCGCCTTGCGTCCAAAACAAAATCTAACTGAGCATAAGTAAGCGTCAGTTAATTTTTTGTTTTTACTGCTTTGCGCAAAT
Source organism: uncultured Christensenellaceae bacterium (assembly GCA_964441295.1). Taxonomy (GTDB): domain Bacteria; phylum Bacillota; class Clostridia; order Christensenellales; family CAG-1252; genus SACC01. The sequence goes on from CAYTUT010000159.1 coordinate 1,901, forward strand.
TGTTTTTATCTGCAAAATGTATTATAATAATCATATGATATACGGCAATACGGATGGAATCAAAAAGAACACCTTGGAAACACTGGAAAATCTTTGTGAAAGCTACGACAAAAGCTATTTTATCGACAGGGGCGTGCTGGATACTGTAACGGCGCTAACATCGAAGCTCAATAGAGAAATATCAATCTTTATCTCGCGGAGCGGAAGAATCCTTGCAATCGGTATAGGAGACAGCACCACTGTGCCTTTAGCGCACCTTAGCCAGAAGCGTGGCGAGAGGCGTTTTAACGGTGTGAGATGTATTCACACGCACCCTAACGGCAATGCCGGTCTGTCGGATGTGGATATATCCGCCTTGCGCAGCTGTCGATTCGACTGCATAGCCGCGGTGGGGGTAGAGCACGGAATTCGGGGAGGGATGCAGGTCGCGTATATCAGAGGCGCGGATATCGAGATGGTTAATGTCAAAGAGGAGATCCCGGATGCCGCCCTGTTGTCCAAAATCGAGCTGTACGAAAAAGAAAGCATATTGCCCAAGGAGCAGGACACCGTTGCAAAACGCAGTCTCTTAGTGCACGCGTCGGTGGACGAAGACGCGCAGTACTCGCTCAACGAGCTGGAAAATTTGGCGCGCACTATGGGGCTTAATCCCGTGGAGCGCGTGATTCAAAAAAAAGAAAATCCCGACAAGTCATATTATATCGGCAGCGGCAAGGTCAAAGAAATCGAGTTGATTTGTCAGGTCAAAGAAATTGATATAATAATCTTTGACCATCAGCTCACCAGTCTTCAGCACAAGAACCTTGAAGAGGCATTGAATAGAGTGATAATAGATCGCTCGGTGCTCATACTTGACATATTCGCAAAGCACGCAACAACCAACGAGGGCAAGCTGCAGATAGAGCTTGCGCGGCTCAGGTACAAATTACCTATGCTGACGGGTCAGGGCGCGGAGATGAGCAGGCAGCGCGGCGGACTTTATGCGCTCGGAGGCGGCGGAGAAACCAAACTGGAGCTTGACCGCAGAAATATACGCCGTTCGATTACCGCGCTTAACGAAAAGCTGGACAAGCTCAAATCAGTGAGAGATATCAGGCGCCAAAAGAGAAAAAATGCGGGATTGAAAAGCGTGGTAATTGTGGGTTATACCAATGCCGGCAAGAGTACGCTGATGAATTATATTACCAAAGCGGGAGTATTAGAAGAGGACAAATTGTTCGCTACACTGGACTCTGTCAGCCGCAATGTTTGGGATAACGGCAAGGAGTATCTATTGGTAGATACCGTCGGATTCATCAACAGGCTCCCGCACGAATTTATAGAAGCGTTTAAGTCCACTTTGGACGAGGCGCGCTATGCCGATTTGCTGCTGCATGTTGTTGACAAGAGCAGTCCGTATCTTTTGGCGGAGTACGATGTAGTGCTGTCCGTACTCAAGGATATCGGCGCTGATAGCATCCCTGTGATAACGGTTTATAACAAGAATGATAAGGGCGGCGCGGATTTTCTGCCCACCTTTACAGATGCCGTTACGGCCTCGGCGAAGACGGGCGAGGGCATCAACGAACTAAAAGAACTGATAATCAAAAAATTATTCGAAGACTGATGCCATTGATGCAAAAACAGGACAAATCTTTGTCCTGTCTGTTTGTTTTTGCATTGCGGGTCAGCTAATAGATTGTGGTAAGGGGGCGAGCGGCGCAGCTAGTCCAGCAAATTATCGCATAACAGCTCATATATTTTTGAAGCCTTCTCTTCCCAGCTGGTATAGACATACTTGGCTGTCGCGCGAGTGTCAACAATCAGCTTGAGGTCAACCAGCGACTTGCCGCCGTTGGGCTCATTAATCTTCAAGGCAACAGTATAAGAGCCGTCCTTGTTTTTGTAATAGTCGCTGAAAAGCTCTT
>CAYTUT010000160.1:0-3782 GCA_964441295.1 uncultured Christensenellaceae bacterium
AGTGGAGCCGCCGTTATCCTACGAAGGGTTTATGGGATATGTTGCGGACTATTATCTAATTACGGCATTATTCTTTATGCTGATTATGATGATTATCTTTATCGCGGGATTTGCCGCCAAGTTCAAAATATTATAGCGGAGGAGTGTTATGTATATATTAGCAGATATATCGGATATTTTTACTGATTTTGATATCAGCAGAATATTCACTACATTGAGTATCGAGCAGTTAATCGTATTCGCTGCAACGGTACTGTTCTCACTGATAGCGGGACTCTTCCTTGGCGGAATCTGTTTCTATTTTTCGGGCATACGCAAAGGCAAAAGGTTGGTTAAGTTCAAAAAATACAAGAAGCCTACCGCGGCAGACGAGGCATTTTATTCTGCGGAGGAAGACAGTCTTGACAAGATATTTGACTCTGACGAGCTGCACAGCGCGCTCATTACAACAAAACCTGATTCTGCGATATTCGATACGGTCAGCGTACAGCCAATTATTGATGAGGACAATCTTGTAATACTATTCGACAATACCGAGGCTCCGGTTATTGAAGCGGTTAAGGAAGAAGAGGCGTTCCCACGGCCGCAGGCGGCAAGTCTGGTGTTGGACGACGAGAACTTCATGCGTATAAGAGCGGAGAGAAAGGCAAAGATACCCGTGCTGACCAGAGAAGAGGTGCTCAGCTATGTATCCAGTCTTAGCGGCTACGGCAATGTTATTATATCGCGCCGCAAGGATTTTAAGCCGTATGACAGATGCTACTTAGGAGACTGCACCTTCCTCATAGTATTAGAGCGCAGAGAGGCAATCAAGCTGATTATAAGACTGCATCCGAAGAGCTATGCAGCGCTGCGCGCAAAGGCTCCCGGACATGTGGAAAAGTTTCCGGAGATGGGCAGCGACTGGTACAGCTGGGTTGTAAGCGATATTGAGAACAACAATGTCGTCGTATCAACCGCGATTAATATGGCGTATAAGTATGTGAACAGTGTGGAATTCGAGAAGAACGACAAGGGAGAATTTGTCTTGCACAATCCCGAATTGTCTGCAACCAACGAGGATAGGATATCTGGAATCATCCGCGAATATAAGGTCGAAAAGGACGAAGTATTCGTCAGCGTGTCGGACATGCTCAATCAAAAGTACAATCTGGATTATTTCAGCAAGAGCGAGATTTGCAAGTTTGCAAGGACAATAAAGGGGCTTGTGCCTGCCTCTGCTCAAGACCGTCCGGGTTACCGCCCTGCAACGCTTAAGGCAGGAGAGAGAATATATGCTATCGTATTCGAGAAGTCGGGCATTGTTAAGATTATCTTTCGAGCGGACGAGGAGTATGTAGAGCATCTCAAGATTATTCATCCTTATGTTACAGAGTCCCCATATCCTGCATCGCGTGACTGGACATGGTACAGCGCAGTTATTGACGACACATTCACCGAAGACAGCGTGAAGTCAATGTTGGTCGAAAGCTTCAACCATGTTGCAAAAATTCACCTTTTGGATAAACCTAAGGAGGCAGCGCAGGCGGCAAAGGAAAAGAACAAGAGACAATTTAGGAAATAGTTATTTACATAACAGCAGGAATCTGCCGGCAAAGGCAATCCATTCGCGGCGATAACGCGAGGAGATTGTTTCTGCCGGTAGTTTTTTTATTAACAAAAAGCAGCGGCGGCTAATATATTGTAAGAGCTATTGCAAATAATAAATACATGAAAAGTTGTCTGGTGATAATTAACAAACAAAGCGGGCGCGCATGCAGTATTGACGAAAACAGAATAAGGGGATATTTATCTCCAAATTATATCCTTACATTCAATTATTTTGAGCAGCCTGTGAGCTACGACGGCTATAGCGCTGTCGCAGTGTGCGGCGGAGACGGGACGCTCAGCACCGTTTTGCAAGAAACCCGCAACAAAAAAATAAATATATACTATTTCCCTTTCGGCACAGTCAATGACCGCGCGAGAACCGCCTTGAAATGCTGTACAAAGAGCGTTGTTCTTGTCAATTTTGGTCAAAGAAGCTTTTCATATGTAGCGGCATGCGGTTCTTTCACTGCTATAGGCTACAAAACGGACACGCGAAGAAAGAAGCGTTATAAGGCGTGGGCGTATCTGAGTGAAGCATTAAGACAATTCAAGATTCACCGCATTAAAGCATCAATAAATATGGACAGCAGACTATTTGAAGGTACATACACTCTTATTATGCTTATTAAGTCCAAATGCTGCTTCTATTTTCCTTTCAATAAACTCTATGATGCCAAGTGTCCGAGCGCGCATATGCTTTTGATAAAGAGTCCGGTATCCAAAGGACTATTTGGATTGACAGCATTGTTTATATTGTTCTTTAGAGTATTCTTCATCGGTATTAGGAAGCACCTTGACGGAAAGCGCATCACCTTTTTACCCTTTGAAAAGCTTACAATCGATTTAGAAGTCCCATACGCTTTTTGTGTGGACGGAGAAAGATATATTCCCGATAAGCGCATCGATGTGGCGGTTGTCCGGGCAGAGCCGCGCCTTGAGATTATACCGAGAAGACGCTTGAAGAAGCGCATGTATAATGTAGCGGGTAAGTAGTACCGCGGTTAAGGGGGCAAAACAACTCGGAATCTGCCGCAAATCAGCGTAGTATCAGTCCAAAAGCTGCATTAATATTCTAAAATATTTAGCTGCCAATATCAGTCCAAACGGCTTTGCTGCTATACTAGACGATAAGAGAGCTTGCAGCGCAAGCGAAATATCAGTGAATCAAAAAGAACAAGGAGATGCGATTTCGCATCTCCTTAAGCATCTCTAATGATAATTTTGTAAGAGATTATGCGCTTTTAACCCTTTGTAAGAGATTATGCGCTTTTAACCCTTTGCCAGAGCATTTTGAGCGCGGATTCCCTGTTGCCGAAATCTTTCATGACACCATACAAATCGCTGTCGATATCAGGATAGCGCAGTTCGCTGTTGAAGTATTCGTCTGCATCATATTCATATTCTTCAAGAATGGCAAGCGCATCGGGGTCAGCGCTAAGCACCGCAGCGTCAAGAGCGGAGGTGTAGCCTATTTCCACAGCGTTGGCCATTGCAACATCGGGGCGGCAAATGAAATCTAAAAACATGTGTGCCGCATCAACATTTTTTGCATTTTTGTGGATTACCCAGCCGTCAAACCATATGTTGCCGCTATTGCCGGGGACAAAATACGCCAATTCGCGGTTGTATTCGGTGGCTGCGAGTTCTATTGAGTACAAAGCATCGCCGCTCCATGCCAGATTGACATATACGCGTCCTTCTACGACCTCATCCTTGCCAGTGTCCACCTCGTAACCGGGATTAATCGCCTTTTGCGCAAGGAGCAAGGTTTCAACCGCATTCAAAAGTTCTTGATCGGTACAGTTAATGAGCTGCTCTATTGTCATTGTCGAGTAGGCGCCGGCTGGTAATGCGTTAAGCTCTTTGAGCCGTAATACCGCGGCGACATACACATCGCGGATACTGTCCTTCATGAATACTCTGTCTTGAACATTGAGCAGAGGGTTATTATTAGCGTTCCATAGCAGTCCCCAGCCTTGGTTAAGGTCTGCTTGCGTTACATAAGCGGGATTGTAGAGAATGCCCAGCGTGCCCCACATGTAAGGGACAAAGTAATCGTTGAAATTAACAATCTGTCCGCCGACTTCGATATTATTGAATATACCTTCGGTTTTTTCATAAATATCTTCATTGATATTGTGCAAAGTCGAGATTTTGCTTTTGTCAATGGGCTGCAAATAGCCTCTTGACAG
>CAYTUT010000161.1:0-3706 GCA_964441295.1 uncultured Christensenellaceae bacterium
ATTAAGCGCCGTAGTATTGGGAGCAAGATTAATTTGACCGTCCTGCACTACGGTAAAAGCGCCGGGCTGATATATTACGCCCGCAATGGTGTTGGGAAACCTCGAATTTTTTACCCTGTTGAGTATAACGGCGCCGACTGCGACCTGTCCGGTATACGGCTCGCCTCTAGCCTCGGCATGGATACAGCGAGCAAGCAGATATTCGTCCGAACTGCTATATCCGCTAGAACCGCTTGATGACAAACTTATACCGAGAGCTGCGGCGGTTTTTGGCCCCACAATGCCGTCAACCACAAGGTTGTTCCGTCGCTGAAAAAAGCGCACCGCCTCTGCTGTTATTGGACCGTAAATACCATCTACAGCGCCGTTATAGTAGCCCCAATTTTTTAGTCTTGTTTGTACTGTCCTGACAACCGCCCCGCTAGAGCCTTGCCGCAGTACAACCGCGGTAAACTCGTCATTAACTCTCTGCTCTATACTTTGCATCGTAAAGTACATTGTGAGCGATGCGATCAACAATACAACGGCAACAATAGCAAATATTTTATTATTTTTTGCCATAACACCTCCTAGCAAATCTAATTACGCAGCTTCTCAAGCCATTCCGCTATCTTGGACTTGTATACAACCTCTTCTCCGCCGATACTTTCCGCCGGAATGAAGCAAAGCGGCGGAAAAGCAACACACCACCAGTTGTCCCCTTCGCCGTTGCCGAGGGCAATTATTAACGCGTCGTATTCACCCGCATCCAGCGTCAGCTCGCCGTAGGATCTGCGTGGGAACTCTTCTCTGTTAAGCTTTACCTCGCAGGAATAGTCAAAATTTCTTTCCTGAAGCACCCTGTCCGCCTCCGCTTTAATTTCACTGATGTTTTGTCTTATTAGAGCCATCATCTGATTTTTATCGGCGGCGGCACTGGCAAAAGGAACCAAAAAGCGTATAACAGCATCTCTGACTTCAAGTTTGACATTTTGGTCTGCCTCTAGGTTGCTGTTCGCCCTTATATGTATCCTGATGTAATCTTCTCTTTCGGTGCCGCATGAGACCAAACACAGTGCCGGCAGGCACAACAGTACAATGATAAAAACTAATAACCATTTTTTCATAACACACCTCGCAATGATTATTGGCTTAAAAAAAATTATTATACATATTTTTCGCTTTATGCTATACTTGAGTTATGAAAACTATTGCAATAAAAGCCTACGCAAAAATCAATTTGTGCCTCAATATCACGGGCAAAGACGAAGAAAGCGGCTACCACATGCTGGACACAATAATGCAGACAATAGATCTGCACGATACCGTAATCCTCACAAAACGCGATGATTACGAGTGCTCCTCGCATATAGTCGGAGCGGATATTGTATCAGATAATGCGCTCAAAGCAGCGGAAATGTTCTGCTCGGTATTCGAAACCAACGGTGTGGATATCCAGATAATCAAACGCATACCGGTAATGAGCGGTCTTGGCGGCTCATCGACAGATGCGGCGGCAGTCCTTAAAGGCATGGCTGTATTGTATAATATTTCCACCTCGGAGCTTCCTGCTCTTGCAAGCAGCTTGGGAAGCGATACGGCTTTCTTTCTCAAAGAAGGTCTTGCGCGCTGCACCGGAAGAGGCGATGAGATTACGCGTATTGACCCCTTGCCCGAAATGTATGTTTTGCTGATCACCGATACTAGCGGCGTGTCTACTGCCGAAGCCTATAATCTGTATGACACAATGAAATCCTCCATACCGATCAAGGTCGACTTAATACTCAAAAATTTGAGAGAACTGAAGGATACAAAGCTGCTCCCTACCAATTCACTTATGGCTGCGGCGCAGGCAATCAATCCTATAATTCCCGAACAGCTTCGCGCGCTTAGCGATAGAAAAGCAATAATGACGACAATGAGCGGAAGCGGAAGCGCGGTTTTTTCAATCTACACAGACCTTGATGCCGCGCTAGAAAAGCAACGCTCGCTAATGTTTGACAGCGAGGTGTACCGCTTTATTTACTAGCGAGGCAACAGCATCTGCGGCATCCGGGCCAAAATATACATGCAAAAAGCTGTCATGACGACAGCTTTTTTGTTCGGTTGTTAATTATAATTCCTGTTAATTGTCATTACTTGACAATTCTACAGCTTTTTTTCGCGGAAAACCACTATTCTCATTCCTTTTTCTATACCCTCGGCAAGCTTGGGGTTACTCGCAACTAATTTTTTGGGCGAAACATTAAGCGCCTTTGCCGCCGTCCACAATGTGTCCTCTTCCCCTGCAAAATAGATGCTTATTCCCGACGGATTCTCTTTTTTGGGCTCTCCTTCCGTCACGGCGGTGATGAACTTCAGCTTTTCCTTGACGAATGCGTCCACTCTAAGTTTGAGATCCGCTTTGACTTCAATAATGCTTCCCTTGCTCCTTGCGGTCACGCTGGACGCTACTGCCTCCCCCCTGAGTGTCATGCTGTCGGTTATGCCTTCGCAGCTTAGCATTACCGAATACGGAAGTTCAATTTGCACCGAGCCGACTTTGTCCTCCTCATCTGTATACAATACATTGGCAACTATCAGCCCTTCTGCGGTGACGGTTCCTTCACCCGCTATCAAATTGGCAAGATTATTGCGCGAAACCGGCGTGGCCATTACCTTTGCCACAGGCTGCATATTCTCTTCCATACCCGCCTCGGTGCTGATTGCTGCCTCCAGCCTTTTTGAGAACAGGTATCTGGTGCTATCCACAGTCACCGCCTCCTCTGTCAGCTCGACAGTCTCGGAGAAAATATCCGAAAGAGTTCTTTGCGGTTCGGCGCAGGTATTGATTCCGCAAGCGGTAATCAACAGCTCAATCCGCAAAATGTTATTGTCCTCCTCTCCGGAGAGCACCAATCTTGCATTTTTTATCTTTGCGCTGAAGTATATATTTTCTACTTTTTGAGCATTTATTTCTTCGCTGAAAGGAATTATCACTGTCTTTGTGTATACTTTTCCTTCGCTTAGATATATTATGTCGCTTGACGCCTCGCCTTTAATTATTATTCCCGCCGCGCCTGGCGCACTCTCAAGCGCAATTACTCTGCTTTCGTAGAGTAAGACTTTGTCAATGTTAACACCGCTTTCTATCTCTTCGCATACCTCGAACGAGCTTTCAACGGTATTAATGCGGGTCACAGTTTTGTCTATCGCGCTGTATTCGGCGTCAATCTCAGACACCGTCTTGTATTCTCCGGTAGTGACCGAATTAATTACAAAATCGCATACAGCGGATAGTGTTATCTCGTCGCCTGACAGCTGAGTATCCACATCAACGATGCTGATATCGGCGCAAAGTTTGTGATTTGCCTGAATCAGCGCACCGTGCAAGGTATCAGCAAAATCGCAAAAATAGTCCAATCCCGACAGCTTGCCCTCGCCGTCAAGATACAATATTTTATAGTTGACTTTGCCCGACAGCTTTGCTTCGCCGGCAAGCGCTTCCAAACTCGAAAGTCTTGTATCCGCCGATACCCCGAGCACTTTGGATACTCCGCCGCGCTCCGCAGTGCTAATCGAGCAGGATACTACGATTTGAGAGTGGACCAACTCCGCAAAACAATCGTTTTTTACAACTTCATACTTAATATCGAACGCCATAATATGCCCTCCAAAAGTTAATACAATAAAATGTATGCATACTTTGTCCAGATTATGATAGATGCCCGCAAATTTTACGGGCACC
>CAYTUT010000162.1:0-3662 GCA_964441295.1 uncultured Christensenellaceae bacterium
TGGTAGACGCGGCGATTGAAGGCGATATAACGCTTGAATGCAGCTATGTTTGGGTTAACGGAGAGCTTTTTGTTAGAGTTAAGACCGAATACAGTGTCGCGGCGCACTGCGATTTGTGCGGCGAAGCGACCAAGGCGCCCTGTGCATGTACGCTCGACGACACATTCACTCCGGATAGCCCCGAATACGACCCTAAGGACGACTCGATTGATATCGAACCGCTGATTAAGGAATGCGTGGTGTTCGCTATGGCAAGGACTGCGTTGTGCAGTAAGGACTGCAAGGGATTGTGTCCTTCGTGCGGGCAGAATCTCAACAAGGCCAGCTGTACTTGCGAGGCAGAGAAAAAGGATGATTCCAATCCATTTGGGATTTTGAAACAACTAATTAACACGGGAGGTGCAAAAGATGGCATTACCAAAAAATAAAACATCGAAATCAAGGAAGCGTTCAAGAGCGGCAAATTGGAAGATTTCTGCAGTCGGTCTTGTAGAATGTCCTAAGTGTCATGAGCCTGTCCAGAGCCACAGAGTATGCAAAAACTGCGGCAATTACGACGGCAAGCAGGCTATTGAGATTAAAGAAAAAAAGGCTGAATAACCTTTTCTTTAAGGCGAATTCCCAATTAATGGGGTTTTTGACCCCGCATAACTGCAAAAGAAAAGGGTAGGCATATGCCTACTCTTTCCGCGTTTATCATTACTTTATCAAAAATATTATAACATCAGACCTCAACGAACGATATTTGGGACCACGAGGATTGCTTAGCGTAAGAGGCATGCGGAGGAATAAATGAAGATCGTAGTAGATGGTTTCGGCGGCGATAATGCGCCCTATGAGATTGTAAAGGGAGCGGTACAAGCGCTCAAAACAGATAAAGAACTCGAGATTATAATTACGGGTAACGAGGAAGCTATCAAGCATATTATTTCGGGTATGTACAGCGGTGAAAGACTCACCATTGTCAATTCTACAGAGGTTATATCCTGCGAAGAAGTGCCGACAGTGGCAATAAGACGCAAAAAGGATTCTTCGCTCGTGAAAGCTCTTAATATTCTTAAAGAGACGGATGTGGACGGCTTTGTATCTGCAGGGAGCACAGGCGCTGTGCTTGCCGGCGGTATTTTTTTGCTTGGAAGGATGAAAGGTGTAAAAAGACCAGCACTTGCGCCCGTTTTGCCCACTATTAAGGGAGGAAATGTCGTGCTTATCGACTGCGGCGCCAATGTGGACTGTAAAGTGGAGCACATGCTGCAGTTTGCCATTATGGGCTTTGCATATATGAAGGCGGTGTACGGCATTGAGCAACCTCGGGTCGGACTGCTCTCCAATGGCGCCGAGAACGAAAAAGGCAATGATTTGGTCAGGGCGGTCAACACGGCGTTGAGAGGGATGGATATAAACTTCTTGGGCAATATCGAAGCGCGTGATATGCTCTCGGGCGATTACGATGTGATAGTGTCTGACGGGTTCAACGGCAATATTGCGCTGAAGAGCGCAGAAGGTACGGCAAACATGGTCTTTACCGCATTAAAGCAGGAAATTAAGAGCAGTTTCAGAGCAAAAATAGGTGCGTTGTTTATGAAAAAATCCTTGATGGGGCTAAAGAAACGTATGGACTATACCGAGCACGGCGGCGCGGCATTTCTCGGAGTAACCAAGCCCATTGTCAAGAGTCACGGCAGTACCAAGGCAAAATCTCTCGCAGCTGCAATATTGCAGGCGAAAAAAATGGCGGAGAGCAGTGTCATCGCAAGACTCGGCAGCGAGCTCAACAAATATCTGACAGATGAATGAAAAAGAAGTAGAAAGAATACTTAATTATTGTTTTAAGGACAAAGGACTGTTAAAAAGGGCGCTTACGCACTCTTCGTATTTCAACGAGAGGCAGGAAAACTATCAAAAACTGGAGTTTTTCGGCGACAGCATACTGGATTTTGCGGTGGCAGAATATCTTTATCGCGAGTATTCGGAGAAGTCAGAAGGCGATCTTACGAGGATGAGGGCAAATGTGGTCTCCAAGACCGCGTTGGCGGAGCTCGTTGCAGAACTGGGAATTGACCGCTATGCCTATATCGGCCGCGCGCAAAACACAATGAGCGCAAAAATGCGTTCGGATTTGTACGAGGCGGTGGTTGCCGCGATGTATATAGACGGCGGCTTAGAGGCGGCGCAGAGCTTTATTTTTAGAACGGTGATACCCAAACTTTCCGAGGAGGAGGGTGACTTCAAATCAAAAATTCTCGAATACGCGGCAAAGCGCAAGGCGGAAGTGCGCTTCGAGGATTCAAGCGAGGGACCTTCGCACAAAAAACGCTTTTTTTCGACAGTAATTTTTGAGGGCAGCGCTGCGGGCAAAGGCGAAGGCTACAGTATTACCGAAGCGCACCAGAAAGCGGCAAAAGCCGCGCTGAAAAAGATTCAATAAGACGCTATTTTCTGTTATTATGGCCGCTTTGAAGGCGGCTTTTTTATTAATAAATTTTGTTTTGAAGCAAATTATAAATTTTTATTGAAATATTGTATTAACAATATATATTGTTGTGGTATAATGACAGTACACTATATATTGGGAGTATTCGCTTTGAGTCTAAAAAGGATTGAGCTTCAGGGCTTCAAATCATTCGCTAACAAAACGGTAATTAATTTTGACAAGGGGTTTAACTGCATTGTGGGCCCTAACGGCTGTGGCAAGAGTAATGTCGCGGACGCTATACGCTGGGTATTGGGAGAGCAGAGCGCAAAGACATTGAGAGGAAGCAACATGAAGGATGTCATATTTTCCGGTACAGAGAAGCTTCCGCAGATGTCTTATGCTGAGGTTTCGCTGTACTTTGATAATACTGACGGCACTTTCAAGACTACCTATGACGAGGTCATCATCACGCGCAAGCTGTTTCGCTCGGGCGTCAGCGAATACTATCTCAACCACAGCATACGCAGGTTGAAAGATATCATAGACCTTATGCGCGACACTGGCGCAGGCCGAGAGGGGTATTCTATCATCGGTCAGGGCAAGGTCAGCGAGATTATGAACGCCAAGCCCATTGAACGCCGCAGAATATTTGAAGAAGCGGCGGGTATATCCCGTACCAAAGCGGAAAAAATCGATACAGAACGCAAACTGGAAAATACCGGTGTCGATATACAGCGCGTGGCGGATATCTTATCCGAAATTGACAACAGGCTTGCCCCTCTTGCCAAGCAGGTTGAGGCGGCGAAAAAATATGAGGCGCTCAAAACTCAGCTGAAATACAACGAGCTCAATTATTTTTTGTACCAGACGCAGAATGCCGAGATACAAAAAGCGCAACGCTTTGCGCGGATTAAGGAGCTCAACGAGGCCATTTGCGACCGCGAGACCGAGCTTAAGCAGATAGCGGCGAAAAATGCCGACTATTCGGCAGAGAACGAGGAGCTCGAGAAAAAGATACGCGTCAATCTCGAGGAGAAAGAACAGCTCAAGGTCGCTACCGAAAAGGCATCTTGGCAGGTAACCGTGCATAAGGCGAGACTTGACTCCTTGATGTCAGACCTTTCAAGACTCGAAAAGGATAAGGCAGAAACCAACAAAGAACTCACCTCAATAGAAGAGGAAGAGGGTGAGGCGCGCAAGGCATTTGATATAAAGATCAAGGTAAAAATCATCTCAGAGATTCGTC
>CAYTUT010000163.1:0-3653 GCA_964441295.1 uncultured Christensenellaceae bacterium
TATCTGTTTACCTTCAAGGATTCTAACCCTATTATGGACATTCGCCCAGGTCGTCAGCCCGTCGGCACCTCCATAATATGTCGGTTCCTCCTCGTCTTCGACCAGCTTTCCTCCCCGCTTTGGCTACCGACGGCACACCGTGCCCTCGTCTTCACGCGTCGCGCCCTGAAGGCGCACCAAAATAAAAGCCGTTCGAATTATCGAACGGCTTATCTGTTTACCTTCAAGGATTCTAACCCTATTATGGACATTCGCCCAGGTCGTCTGCCCGTCCGTGCCGATATCTCAATCGCCACTCCCTCGGCTCCGCCCAGCTTTCCTCTCTAACAATTCACTATACTGATGGCTCAAGTAAAAAGTCTTCATAGCGTTAATCATATCACAAACCTTGCGGTATCCCCATCGTCTGTGATTTGTAGCGAGGTCAATGATCTGCCGCCTAAGGTCATCCTCATCGGGCAGAAAACGGGGTATGTATCTATACGCATTACGGTTTATTCCCAGCACCCTGCAAGCCCGTCTATTTGGTACACTGTGAACAGTCGCATCAAAATCAACAGCCGCTTTTCGCTTTACAGGGCTTAGAAGTTTTTTGAGTTCACATCCTTAAGAATTGCGTTATCAAGGCTCAAATCCGCAACCAATCGTTTTAGCCTTGCATTTTCTTTTTCCAATTCCTTAAGTCTTTTGGCATCGGAGTATCCATCCCACCGTAATGTTTTCGCCAACGGTAGTAGGTGTTAAGAGGAATCTCACAATGCCTATCCGCCTACTCTGCCGAACGGCCTTGACCGCACAAAACCTCCATCTTACGCAAAATCATAATTATTTGCTCTGTTGAATACGTTTTTCTTGCCATATTAGTAATCTCCTTTTGGCTCTCGCCTTATTATATCATTACTAACACTCAAACTGTTTCAATTTTAGGGGGGCATATCACTTTGGGCTGTTAGAGCCTGTGAAATTTATGCTATTAACACCGAAGGTGAATGCCTATTCAAATTTAATAATGTTTCAATGATGTATATAAAGTAAAACATTTGTTGTATTGTGCTAAAATATGATACGATAAAAACATGAAGAAAATTATCGTTGCGATACTTCTTATTGTACCATTGATAGTACTGCTATCTATTAATGTTTCGGGGATGCTGATATCTGCCGAAATAAGCATAAGCATTGAAAATCTTGTTTTGACTCATCAAGGAAATATCGTTACATCCGAACAAATTATACTTGAAGATTACACAAAAACCAATAAATCATATAAGCTCCATGCCGATTATTATCCGCGCATCGCTCAAAACCGCTCAATTATTTGGCAGAGTTCGGACGAAAAGGTTGCAACCGTCAAAAACGGAATCGTAACCTTTGTCGACTACGGCAGCGTTGATATTACCGCTACCGCGGCAAGCTATACGAGCATTTCTTACACCTGCACATTCTATGTCATTGGCAACGAAATTCAGCGCATTAATGTATCCGAATTCGGCGATAATGCGCCCAAAACTGTATTTAATATCAAAAAATATGAGATACTGCCTCTTAAGGTAGGCGTAATCCCCTACACGGCGCTAAGCAACAACAAGATATACTATGCGAGCGACAACGAAGCTGTCGCGGTCGTAGACAGCAACGGCGTTGTGACCGCCAAGGGAGAGGGCTCAGCAGTTATTACAATAAGCGCCGACAGCAAATCCGGCAAGGACATAAGTAAAAAAGTTACTGTAACGGTTAGCGGCATGATGCTATGCAAGAGCGATACGATATACACTACGGACACGCTATTTGACCTTACTCCGCACCTCAATTATGCTGATATTGATGTGTACATAAACAGCCAAAAGCAAAACAGCTCTGCGATAGCTCTAGGTAATCGAGAGACAACCGAAGTTGTTTTGCAACATAACGGTATAAGCCAAAGCATTGCAATAGTAAAAATTGCGAGCGCCGATTCGCTTGTTTTTGAGAACCTTTTCGCGCTCAAACGCGGCATATGGCGTGACGCCAATTATCTCACTGAGGGCGGATCGGATATAGTGCTCAACGCAATAGCGGCGCAAGGGACGCTGCCTCAAGGCGCTAATATATTGTGGATGTCCAACAATTCGGATGTGGTTACCGTCGTTGACGGCAGATTATACGGCCGATTACCAGGGACTGCGCTAATTACCGCATCAATTGACGGCTATGAAAACGCTTGCATAGAGGTAACGGTCGCGACGGCAATAAGCTACCTAAGACTTGAGCTTGACCCGATTGGAGATAAAGCAGGGCTTGCCGAAAACCGCGTTTTTGGCATATATTCCTGCATTGATAAGGTAATCACCGACAAATTCCCGCTGAATATTTCTTCCTCGTTCCCTAGTGTAATGGATGCGGTTGACTATAAAAGGCTCTTTTATTACTACAGCAGCAACGAAGAATACGCCACCGTAGACCAAGACGGGCTTATTACCTTCTACCCTGCCGCAGCCGACAAGCAAGTAACGATTACCGCCGAGGCAAAGTACTCTCATATCGGCGCCAAGGATTCGTATACCTTCCACCTTGTAGACGGCATTAATATTGGCTACGGCTACGAACAGAATATTTATGACGAGGCCGCCAAAAAAATACCTAGCTTTGCTCCGTACGATGATCTGATATACCTTGCCAACGAATATAGGGACGACTATATTGTCAACGGAACCGCCTCGGCGATAGTATTTCAGACCAATGTATATATGCGCCATGACGGCTCGCTTGCGGTAATATGCCGTTCGATTTACGGCAACGGGTACAAGTACGACGGACAATTCCACACAAAAAACTATAATGATTCGATATTCCAGTGGGGCTTTCACGGCTTTTTTATAACACAAAGACAATACAACGTTACCGTAGAGAACTTAGCTATCCAATCATACAAGCCTACCTCGGACGACTCCAAAGAAGCTTTCAGCGAGCTTGCGGTCAAAGGAGGGCTTTCTTGGCAGCTAGTCGGAGACGATTCGGAGCTTGAAGGGGTAACATACAAGTTCAAGCAATGCCTGTTCCAGTACGCATACACGCACTGCGATGTGTCCTCCGGCACGGTAATATTCGAAGGCTGTATCTTTCGCAATAACGCCGGTCCCGCAATAATAACAATTACGGGCGATACGCACGGCGCGGATATAACCTTGCAAAACTGCATTTTTTCCAACATCATATCGACAGCGTTTTTATCAACCTGCGCCGAATTTCCATCAAGCCTCGCGGATGCAAAAAGAAGCAGGCAGGATGTCAAGTACTTCACGTTAAGATTGCTAGGCAACAATTATTTCTATGTCTGGAAGGATTTGAAAGAGCTGGAGCTTAAGGTAATACCCGACGCTTTTGCCCCGCTCAACCAAATGAACAACAGCATTGCCGAGTGGATTAGACTATTCATGAAAAACTCTACTAACAGCGACAAGTTCTTGTACAAAACACTGAAGAGCGATTACATTAATTTGTCCGTCTTGTTTTTGTCGCTCTGGGTCGACAATAAATCGGCATTTAATCCCGATCCCTCGCACTACTATTATCAGGGAATAAGCGTAATTGCCGACCCAGATAAGTACCGCTTGGAAAGCATGGATCTAAGCGTTGTGCAAGTTACTGATATTCTTAAGAACATTTTGACCCTG
>CAYTUT010000164.1:0-3641 GCA_964441295.1 uncultured Christensenellaceae bacterium
TTTTTGCTCTCAAGGCTAATAACATGTTATTATTTAATATTAATAAAGAACTATGGTTTAATAAACTAAAACTCTCGTTCGACATGTTTCCACCACACGACTAAACTATGTGAGGGTTGAAGCTACGATAAGTATTTGAAGTTTTAGGCCGCAAACTAAAACTCACATTTGTAATATTTTTATGTGGTATTGCTGATTTGCATTAGTCGAAACTCATAAAATGGGCAAAAAGACTTCAAAAAGGCGTTATTTTGCTTATTTGCGTTCGATACAAACCAGAGTTTCGAGGTGTCTTGTGTGGGGAAACATGTCGTATGGAGTGATTTCTACGGGGGTGTAGTACGGGGAAAGAATCGCCAGGTCCCGTGATAAGGTGGCAGGGTTGCAAGAAATGTAGACTATATCGATAATGGAATTGATATTTGCTATAGCGTCATTCTCGGCGCTATTAATATTGCCTGCAACGGCACTATTAGCTGCAATGGTACTATTAATTGCAGCGGCGCTATTATGAGCAATGGTGTTGTTATCTGTGATAGCATTCTCATCCCTGGTGCTGCTATTGTCTGCAATGGCACTATTGTATACGATAGCGCTGTTATGCGATGCATCGTAGTTATCTGCAACGGTGCTATCACGCGCAAGGTCGCTGTTATCCGCGGTTGCGTTATCCTTTGCGATTGCATTATCATTTATGCCGTGATCTTGCGCGCTATTGCCCCTGATTTGCGAAGCGGATTGAATCAAAGCGTTGAGCACTGCGGCATCACAGCCCTTTCGGGGAGGGTCCAATACAACCGTTATTCGAGGTTTTGTGTTGCTCAATACTTCTATCAATCGCGGCAATTCGATAGCCGAATCGCCGCATATATTGGTGACCAAATCGAGCACACCGTTGCGCGAGGCAAGTCTGTCGGCATCTTCGACTGCCTCTTTGACTATCTCAATGTTATATACGCTTATACCGTGCTTTGCTATCATTGCGCCCAGCAGTCCTACACCTGCGTACGCGTCAATTAGCGCATCACTGCCGTTGTTCAACACCTTTTCTACGATTCGCGAATATATTTGGTCCCTTATCTCATCGTTAACCTGCAAAAATGACATCGGGTCGATAACACAGCTTATCCCTTTGATGTCAACGGATAGCGGCTCCCCGCAGACCAGCACTGCGCTGTCGCCCATTATGACATTATTGCGGTTTTTGTTAACCGAATAATACAAGGCATAATTGTCGAACTGCTTGTCAAGCAGCGCTGTCAGACCGTCCTGATTGGGCAGATTATCCGCGTTGATTACCAGCACAATTGAAATCTTGCCATCAATATATCTTGCAACTGCATGACGCAAAATGCCTGTGTGCGATGCCTCATCATATACGCTTATATTGTTGCCGTTGGCGTATTCCAAGAGCGCCGCAATAAGCCTCTCTGCCCATTCGTCATGCAAAAAGCATTTTGTAACCGATACGATCTTATGCGTGCCCTCGCCAAAAAAGCCCAGCGCCGCTTTGCCGTTGACGATACCAAACGGCAACGAAATCTTGTTGCGGTAGCCAAAAATTTTTGCGCTTTTGACGCATTGCTCAATCGCAACTTCGCGCTTGTAATTTTTGCGCATTGTAGTAGCCAAAGCTTGCTGTTTGAGCCTCGTCTGCTCATCGTAATCGATGTGCATAATATCGCAACCGCCGCACCGGGCGAACCTGTTGCATGGCGGCTTTACTCTTAATGGCGACGGGTTGGTTACCTTAATCAGCTCGGCATTGGCAAAGTTCTTCTTTGCATACTTAATCCGCGCCAATACCGTTTCGCCCTTAATAGCAAAAGGCACGAAAACCACACAGCCTTCGTGCTTTGCGATACCTTCGCCATTATTGCCGTAATCACATATTGTAAGTGTTAGTTTATCCCCTTGCTTCATTCGCACTTATGCCGCCTATTTCTGCGGCGGCTTATTGATCTCTGATGGTCTCTTCTTCGGGTTTTTCATTATTTTGTTAGAAAAACTGACATCGGTTTTGCCGACTACCTCGCTTATATCGCTAATCGTAACAAACGCGGAGCTGTCCACGCTCGCAACCAGTGTTTTCAAACGGCCTATCTCAAAGCGGTTGACCACACAATAGAGCATGGTGCGGCACTCGTTGCTGTAGTAGCCTCTAGAATCCAAAAGGGTGATTCCTCTTCCCAGCTCGGAGCTTATCTTTTGCGCCAGCTCCTCGCCTTTTTGGGTAATGACGATACAAGCCTTGCCCTTGTCAAAGCCCTCTACCACAAAGTCCACTGCGCGCAGTCCGATAGTATAGGTCACTATGGAATATAGCCCGATTCTTAGATCTTTGAGCACAATACACGCGATTACATAGATGATAACATTGTATATCATTACGAACTGACCGACAGTTATCCCGAGCTTTTTGGAGAACAACACTGCCATTACCTCGACACCGTCCATAGCGCCGCCCGATCGTATTGTAAGACCGCTGCCTATACCGGAGATAAGACCGCCGAATATAGCGCACAAAAAGATATCGTTATTAGTCAAAGCGTACACCGCGTCGCTTATCTTGAAAACTGAGATAAAAACATATGCGGTAAGCGCATATGTCATCACTGCTATCAAAGAAGATACTATGAATGTCCAACCGAGCTTTTTGGCGCCAAACACGAAGAACGGGAGGTTAATTGCCACGATGAATATACTGACATACAGTCCCGTCACACGGTTGAGCAATATAGCAGTCCCCGAAAAACCCCCGTCCAGTATGCTTGAAGGTATAAGAAACAATGCCACGCCTGCCGCATTGACTATACCCGCTACGACAAGCATGGCGTAATTCCACCACTTCAGTTGATTAATCGGTTTTCTTTTTACCATATCATCCGTTTTTCTGCTGAAAATGCCAGCTGTCCGCGCACATCTTCGCAAGATTGTATTTCGCCTTGAATCCTAGCTCACTTGCCGCCTTTGAAGGGTCAGCGTAGCAAGACGCGATGTCTCCCGCCCGTCTTGCGACTATCTTATAAGGCAGAGCTCTGCCGATTACCTTAGAAAACTCTTTTATCATGTCCAACACGCTATAACCCTTGCCCGTGCCTAGATTGTATACAACTACGCCCGGATTGCTTGCAAGCTTCTCCAGCGCCTTGATATGCCCCTCGGCAAGGTCGACAACATGGATATAATCTCTTACTCCGGTGCCGTCATGCGTGGGATAGTCATCGCCAAAAACCCTTAGATATTCAAGCTTGCCTATCGCCACTTGCGTAATGTACGGCATGAGGTTATTGGGTATCCCGTTGGGATTCTCCCCGATAAGCCCGCTGTGATGCGCGCCAACCGGGTTGAAATATCTGAGTATGGCTATGTTAAACTCTTTGTCCGATATATATAGGTCGCGAAGTATCTCTTCGATAAAATACTTGGTCTTGCCGTAGGGATTGGTGCACCCCCCTACCTTGGCATCCTCGGATATCGGCACCGTGTCAGGATTGCCATAGACTGTCGCTGAAGAAGAGAAAACTATATTCTTGACGCCGCCAGCGCGCATTGCCTCCAATAATACAACTGTGCCTTCAATGTTGTTGTGGTAATACTTCAAAGGCACGCTCACGCTCTCGCCTACCGCCTTAAGCCCC
>CAYTUT010000165.1:0-3575 GCA_964441295.1 uncultured Christensenellaceae bacterium
AAGTACGGCAATCTGGTCGGGAGTCAATTTCATTTTGTAATCCATACTACAACCTCCTGTTAGATGGAACGCGCCTTGCGGTATGCGCCACGCACTGCCTCAAACACTCTCGCCCCGCGGAAGCTGTCACCGATATTGTATATCTCGGACGCGGCGTTGTTCTTGACACATTCATAATACAACTCGTCAGCGCTTGATACTCCTGTTGCGACCACCACAAGGTCAGCGTCAAGGTCTCTTTCCACGCTCTCATCCTTGATACGGTGGAATATATCCATTGGGTTTTCGATATTCACAGGCAAAATAGGCGCCCAAGTATTATATGGATCGGGTACATTTTTGTGCTTGTTTTGCAACACACGCACCTTGCCGTCCATTACTTTCTTGAGCTTAGTGCAATTCAATAACTCAACGCCGGCTTCCTCCAAGTAATGGATAATATATCCTCTGTTGGCAGTGCACGCATGGTTCATAATATACTTCTCCATCTCGATAAGCTTGACTTCCTTGTTGAGCTCATATTTGAGATAATATGCCGTCTCCGCGCCAACTACACCGCCTCCCACTACCACGATATTCTTGGCGTTTTTGGCAAGCTCGGGTCTTTGGAGCAATTCGACAGCGCATATGACATTATTGTTTTTGATGCCATCCACAGGCGGGCAAACCTGCTTGGTGCCTGCCGCAACGATAATAACATCATAGCCCTTTGCTTTGAGGTCGGCAAGCGACGCCTCTGTCTTCATATAGAGCTTAAACCTTTCGTTAGCCTCAAGCCTCTTTACCGAAAGATTGAGGTAGTCAAGATAATTCTTGTATTCGTACTTAATTTTGGGCACGCTGCCCGGCACAATGTTGCCTCCGAGTTTTGTGCTCTTTTCGTACAAATCCACGGTATGTCCTCTGGCAATCAAGGTCTCTGCGGCAACAATGCCCGCGGGACCGCCGCCAATTACTGCAATCTTCTTTAATTTGTCTGCTTTGGGTATTTCTTGACCGAACTCGTCCTCAAATGCAGTACGGGGATTGACCGCGCACTGGGGATGACCGCCCTCAACAAATTCGTTAAGACAGCCTTCTTGACAGCCGATACACGGGCGTATCTCGTCACACTTGCCTGCATAGGCTTTGTTGCACCAGTCAGCGTCGGCAAGCAACGGACGGCCGAGCATCACCATATCGCATTTGTTGTCGCGGAGCGCTTTTTCTGCAAGGTCAGGATAGCCCAGCTTGCCAACTGCAACAATAGGGACATCCAATCCTTTGTTGGATTTGATACCCTTCTCGGCAAAGTACTTTTTGGCAATTTCGGCAATACTTAAGAAGCATCCCGAAGGCATTGACGAAGGCGGATGAGGCAGCCACCAGTTGTCATAACAGCCTAGATCGACGTCGAACATATCCACGCCTGCCTCGACAAGCTTACGCATATATTCCAGCGTCTGCTCGGGCGTTCTCTCGTTCTTAAACTTTTTCAAGGGGCTGGTGGTGTCCATTCTGTCCTTGTAGGTTGCATTGAGCATAAGGCTGAGGTCAATTCGGTACATAATCGGGTAATCCGCGCCCACTCTTCTTCTCAGCTCTTTAATCAAATCTATGCCAAAGACCTCATAATCGGCGAATCTGCCGAACTTGCGGCGGTTGAATGCGCTATTGGTCAGCTGTTCCAGCAGGTAGCCTTCGTGTCCATGCAGATACACGCCGTCAATGTTCATTGCCTTGGCGTCGGCTGTGGCTTGACCCGCCTTTTTGATAATCTTCTTGAGACTTCTGTCTGACAGGGGCAGACACGGCACATCCTTCATGTACCAGTTGGGGTTGAGTGAAGCGCTTCGCGGAAACTGCATTGAATTAACTAAACACTGCGGGTTGCCCACTCTGCCAAGACCGGGCGTCAGTTGTATAAAAAGTGTAGCGCCGTGCGCATGACACATTGCGGCAAGATCGCGCCAGCCGGCAAAAACTGTACGGCTTCTGTCGATACGCGGAAAATATGTAAGATCGCCAAGCTCGATAAGCGACTTGTCTATGCCGAATGACACGGGTATAAGTCCTGTAGTTATCAGACCGACACCGCCTTTTGCCCTTTCCTCAAAGTACTTGAGCATCTTAATATTAGGTTTGCCAGTCTCGTCGCAAAGACTTATGTTGCCCATAGGCGCCATTACAAGACGGTTTTTTATGGTCAGCTTATTGACCCTTATTGGAGAAAACATCCTCGAATAAGGATACAAGTTCTTTGTCATCTCAGGGATCTCATAACCCTTTTTCCACCAATCTGCAAAATCTGCGGATAAGCTTATTAACTTATCATCATAATTCATAGCGCACCTCCCAACTGATTTGTAATAATTATAGCACTATTGGCAAAGCTGTTCAATACCATTTTGAAAATAAATGAGCAACTTGTTAAATAATTAACACATATTTTGGACACATTTTTTACTCTGTTGCATATTTCCCTTGCTAAGTATAATTGACTTATGTATATCTCGATGATATTATCTTATTAAAGCGCGCGGAGAGTAATATGGATTTAATAATTGCCAGCAATAACAAGAATAAGATTAAAGAAATCAAGGAGATTGCAGGGGACAGATTCAGTCTGTTTTCGCTTGCTGACAAGGGCATTGATATTGATGTCGAGGAGACGGGCTTAACCTTCGCCGAAAATGCGCTCCTTAAGGCGAAGGCGGTATCCGACCTGACAGGAATGGCGGCGCTTGCTGACGACAGCGGACTTGAGGTCTACGCATTGAACGGGGCTCCGGGAGTCTTCTCCGCTCGCTACGGCGGCGTGCACGGCGATGACAACGCCAATAACCAACGCTTGCTAAGCGAACTGCAAGGCGTTACGGATAGGCGGGCGCGCTTTGTATCCGTAATAGCGCTCTACTGCCCTAACGGCGAGTGTGTATTCGCAGAAGGCGCTGTAGAGGGTGTGATACTGCACGAAGAAAGGGGCGCTAACGGGTTTGGTTACGACCCTATTTTCTATTGTCTTGAGCTTGCTAAAGGATTCGGCGAGGCATCGGCAGAAGAAAAAAACGCCGTTAGCCACAGGTCACGCGCGCTGAAAAATCTTATAGCGAAACTATGAGCGCGCGAGTACTTCTATTCTCTGATTCGCACGGGGACCACACCGCAATAGACACTATACTGCGCAAGGCAATGGATTATGACAAGGTGGTTTTCGCAGGTGACGGCGCTAGCGACATTGAAGAGCTGCTCGCCGCGTATCCCGACCGCTTTGTCGCCGTCAAAGGTAATTGCGACACTGCTAGCATCCTTCCCTCACAAGTCACTTTGTGTATCAGCGGCGCAAAAATAGTGGTTACACACGGCAACCGCTATAATGCAAAATACGGACTCGATTCTATGCTTGCAGAAGCGCTGTCCATTGGCGCCAACGCGGTTTTTTATGGACATACCCACCGCGCAAAAATTGATTATTATTATGGCGTAACCTTTGTTAACGGAGGCGCTCTCTCGACCCGTAACGGCAACGCTGCAAGCTATGCCGAAGTGGAAGTAAGCAACGGAAATATTTTTGCCAAAATTGTCAAGGTAAAAAA
>CAYTUT010000166.1:0-3535 GCA_964441295.1 uncultured Christensenellaceae bacterium
CCTACTTCATAGCGAAGGAAATTGCTAAGAAGCTGGAAAGCGAGTTGGAATATCCCGGGCAGATAAAGGTCAGCGTCATACGCGAACTTAGAAGTGTCGAATACGCAAAATAACTATGGATTAACTAACAAAAAGCCGTTGCGCGAGCAACGGTTTTTTGTTTTGTCCAAAGCTTAATTAAAAGCTGTATGCCTGATTATGATTAACACAATCCCTGCAAAAGGCGTTGTGGAGTGAAAAAACAGTATGCTTAGGTTGACTTCGGCGGCCTGCCGCGCTTTCTTTTTACCGGCTCGCCTTCTTGGGGATCAGCTGATATGCCAGCGGGTGCCGAGATTACCGTTTCGGCTGTTTTGTATGGCTCTGGTGCGGCAGTATCCGCGCATTGTTCACTGGAAGTGAATCCCAAGTCCGCCATGAAGCGTTCAAAGGCTTTTCTACCCTTTTCATCGTGTTTGAATACCGAAGTGCACTCCAGTATTTTTTCGCAGACCCCGTTGACATACTCGGTTATAGCGTCCGATGCCTTTTGCTCTTCACAGTTTTTGCCGTGCTTAATCAAAAGCTCCATTATCATAAACCGATGCTTGAAAAGCGGATTTTCGGGATTGGAAAGCTCCTTTTCGTTAAAGGTTTTTTGACCGGTGAGGTAGGGTGCAATCTGGTGCAGCTCGTTAGCAAGCCTTCCCGGAAGGATAAAGGTACCCATAACTTCAATGACACCGATGCCTTCCTTCTTGATATTGTGCATATCCTCGGTCGGGTGGAATATGCCGTATGGATGCTCGTTATCTGTACGGTTATTGCGCAGAATCAGCTCTGCAAAAATCTCTCCGCGCTCCATTCTAATTATGGGAGTGATAGTATTGTGCTGTTCGTCAGTCTTTGCAACCAAGCCTACGCTTGCGTTGCTGTAGGTGCTCCAGCTGTTGTGTATATAGTTGACGGCAGACAGCAGGCTTTCGCGGTTTTTTGACTTTAGCCTTATTACAGAATTGTACCAATCCACAATACCAATTTTGACACCGGAGAAATCAGCATGCTTGTATTGTCTTACTACCGGACGCTTAAACATCGGATGAACCTTACCGCCGCCCTGGAAATGGTCGTGTGTAAGAATAGAGCCTCCGACAATGGGCAGAGGGGCATTGGAACCGATAAAATAGTGCGGGAACATGGATACGAATTCCAGCATGTTGACAAAGCTCGAATTGTCAAGATGCATAGGCTTGTGTTCGTCCGAAAAGACTATGCAATGATTGTCATAGTAGCTGTAGGGCGAGAACTGAAAGTGCCACAGCTCGTCCCCCAAGGGTATAGGTATTGTGCGCAGATTGTGCCTTGCCGGATAACCTATCCTGCCGCTGTAGCCGATATTGCTTGTGCACAGCATGCACTTAGGGTATTGCAGCTGAGGCATTGCCCTTGCTGCCGCCACTTCGCGGTTGTCCTTCTCGGGCTTGCTGAGGTTGATAGTAACCACTATATCTCCGCGCTTGCCGCTGAACGACCAGATTATGTTCTTCTTGATGTCAGCCACTCTTATATAGTTTGACCTGCGTCCGAGTTCGTACAGCCAGTTGGTGGCTTGGCGCATGCCTTCGTTAAGGCATATATGGTCAAATTTTTCTATAATTACGGATGGAGGGGGCGTAACAATCCCCATAAGCTTGGTTTCGAACTGGTCTTTAAGCATTTCGTCAACAATGCCTTCGGCAACCGCATAATCAGACAGAGGCTGAAGTATATCGTTGATCAAGTCGGCGACATCTTCAGTGGGCTCGGCAGGCTGAGACACTTTCAACAACTCCATCAGCTGATTGCGTATATACCACTCGTCGCAGTCTTGGAGCATCAAAAACATTTTTGCATAGCTTATTAATAATTCTATTTTATTGGCTAAGTCATAATTGTCCATCGAAAAACCTCTTAAAAATAAATTCTATATATGATAAATTGCAATGAAAGCAGAGCTGTGGTATAATATAGCAAATTGCGTATTACACAACCTTATTATACATATACGGAGCAAAAATGGCAAGCAAAGAAAGAATAATAATACTCTCAGAGGATACTAAGTTTCAATTAACCGCCCGTTCGTTATACGGTAACTGCGATTTTATTTCCATGGCCGAAAGATATCTTTCGCTGAGCGAACAGCATGTCAAGAGCTTTGAGGTGAAGGACTTCGAGTTTTATTCTTCCCCCGGCCGTATCGAGGTATGCGGCAACCATACTGACCACAATAACGGCAAGGTGCTTTGCGCAAGCATTACCGTGGACACTCTCGGCGCGGTAACCAAGACTGACGATGACAGGATAAGAATAGCCTCGCAGGGCTATCCGGTAATCGATGTCAGCATAACCAATCTCGAAAAAAATCCGCGTGAAGAGGGCACCTCGACGGCTCTTGTCAAGGGTGTTGCGAAGTATCTTGCGGACAGGGGTTTCAAAATAGGCGGCTTTGCGGCTACTACAACTTCAAGTGTCTTTAAGGGGGCAGGGGTGTCCTCGTCGGCGTCCTTTGAGGTTTTTGTAGCCGAAATTATTTCCGAACTGTACAATGAGGGCGCTATTGACGCGGTTACTAAGGCAAAGGCATCACAGTGGGCGGAGTCATATTATTTCAACAAGCCTTGCGGACTCATGGACCAGTCGGCTATCGCCTTAGGCGGAGTCAGCTACATTGACTTCCGCTCGGCTGAAAATCCGCTGATTGAGCATATCGACTGGAACTTTGCTGATTTGGATATAATATTAATCAACTCGGGCGGCGACCATAGCTCACTTACCTCCCATTATGCGGCGATTCGCACCGAGATGGAGCAGGTTGCCTCGTATTTTGGCAAGAAAGTGCTAAGAGAGGTGGAGCCAAGCGAGTTTTTTGATACCATCAAGGTATTAAAAGATATTGTCGGCGGGAGAGCGATACTGAGGGCGATACACTACTTTGAAGAAAATGCCCGCGTCGAAAGATGCGCCGAGGCTGTCAGGCGCGGCGATTCGGCGGCTTTCTTAGACATAATCAACAGCTCCGGCGACAGCAGCTACAGATTGTTGCAAAACTGTTATGCTCCAGAGGACAAGGCACAGCACATTCCGCTTGCTATTGAGCTTGCCAGACGCCTCGACGGTGTTAAGGGCGCAAGGGTGCACGGCGGAGGCTTTGCCGGTACCGTAATAGTGTTTTCTGACCGTGACAAAACTCAAGAAGTATGCCGCAAGCTCATTAGTTGCTACGGCGAAAATAATGTGTATACTGTCAGCGTCCGCAACTCGGGCGCCGTTGCTACAGGCCTAAGATATATCAAGGAGTGAGTATGTTGCTAGCTAATCCGGTTGCGTTTTCTATAGGCGGCTTCAGTGTGTATTGGTACGGGATTATCATCACCGGGGCAATATTAGGCGGTACAATCTCTGCTTTTTTTGAGTCACGCCGCCGCAAAATGAGCAGTGATTATGTCTTGACTCTATTTTTGTGGGTGATACCCCTTGCCGTAATATTTGCGCGGATATTTTATGTAATATTCCATAT
>CAYTUT010000167.1:0-3468 GCA_964441295.1 uncultured Christensenellaceae bacterium
CTTGTATGTCCGCCGCCACAGGCACTATTATCATCGATGCCTTGTCGAACAACCCCGCGGTAGAGTGCATTATTCCGCTGTACTCTCTCCCCGCCATGGGATGCCCGCCAATAAGGGCTATATCGGGATACTCCATGCTAATTTTTTGCATGGCGTCGACTATCTCCCTTTTTATGCCGCAGCAATCAACTATTATCGCGCCTTTCTTCAGCTTTGGCGCGTACTCCTTGATATACTCAATACAGAGATGAGGATACAATGCGATTATGAGCACATCAATAGTGCCGACATTATCCTCATTGATTTCCTCATGGTATGCGTTGAGCATGTTTGCCTTTAGCATAACATCCGGCGAAATATCCTTGGCGAATACCCTGTGGTCAGTCTTTTTTATTATTGCGCGTCCCAGCGAGCCGCCTATTAATCCCAATCCGATTATTCCAATATTCATTGTCAGTCTCTCACTTTGTCAACAAGGGGCAGCATCTTATCGATTTTGCCCGATAATTCGGCGAACACCTCGGGTTTTAACGACTGCGCCCCGTCGCAGAGTGCGCGCTGCGGGTCGTTATGCACCTCAATAATCAAGCCGTCGCAGCCTGCGCCTACCGCGGCGAGTGACAGCGGCATTACAAGACGCGATATGCCCGAGGCGTGTGACGGGTCAACTATTATCGGCAGGTGAGTAAGCTCCTTCAGCAATGGTATTGCGGACAGGTCAAGAGTGTTGCGGGTGTAAGTTTCGAAGGTTCTTATACCTCTTTCACATAGTATTATGTCCATATTACCCTCTGACATAATGTATTCGGCGCTCATCAGCCACTCCTCAATCGTTGCGGCAAGACCTCTCTTCAGCAATATAGGCTTACGCAGTTTGCCTACCTCTTTGAGCAATTCAAAGTTTTGCATGTTTCTTGCGCCTATCTGCACAATATCCACATCTGCAAAGAAGTCGATATGCTTAACATTCATTATCTCTGTCACTATAGGCAGTCCCGTCTCCGCCTTAGCTTTCAGCAGTAGCGCTATACCGTCCTCGCGCAAGCCTTGGAAAGCGTACGGCGATGTTCTGGGCTTGAATGCGCCTCCCCTAAGCACAGTGGCGCCAGCCGCCTTGACCGCTTCTGCGATTGCTATTATCTGCTTTTCGGACTCCACCGAGCAGGGTCCCGCAATGGTCTGAAAATATTTGCCACCGAATTTGTGGCCGTTGATTTCGATAATTGTGTCCTCGGGATGGAACTTCCTGTTAGCGTTTTTATACGGCTCCTGAATGCGCTGAACGCGCTCCACGATATCCAATGAACGCACCAAATCTATATCCACCACCGAGGTATCGCCTACTAGTCCGAGTATGGTTGTATTCTCTCCGCGGCTGAGATGTATCCCAAGTCCAAGGCTTTTTATCCATTTAGTCAAATTATTGAGTTGTTTTTCCTCAGTATTGTTCTTAATTACTATTATCATAAAGTCACTCCTCTTTTATGAAAAAGCTATGCTTTTCCCCCAATAAGTATTTTTATAAAAAATTGACCGCTCTTTCAAGCGGCCAACCATTGACATAATATAACCCAAAAATATTAACCGCGCATATCAAACATTAGAGCTCTTAAAATAGTAGCCCTTAAAAAAGTAAAAATATGCGCCGTTGAATAATTTCTGTTTGTTCATTTTTTCCTCTAATTTTCATTATAGCGATAATCATACCCCTTGTCAATATCTTTTTTTACTAATAAATGCCCGAAATGAGTAAATTGTGCGCTCAAAGCCCTCAAAACAACAGCGATATCGTGTCAAGGCAGGCTTTTTCTCTAATTTACTTTTTTTTGCCGATGTGCTATAATCAATTATAATTTTTCTCTTGAAGGTGGCGTATGTTATTCAAAATACTTTTCTCTCTCGCAATACCAAAGCCCAAACTCGAAGCATATGACAGCTATCTTTTTATTGGCCCACACCCCGATGATATCGAGATCGGCGCGGGAGCAACGGTTGCAAAGCTCACAAGGGCAGGCAAGAAGGTAACCTTTTTGGTTGCGACTGACGGCAGGTACGGCACAAAAAGCGATGACATAGACCTTGATGACATGGTGCGCATACGGCGCGCGGAAGCGCTTGAAGGTGCGAAAGCGCTAGGTGTTACCGATGTTGTATTTTTGCCCTTTCACGACGGCGGACTTTATGACAGAAGGGAAATGACCGTAGCAATCGCCAAAGAAATTGCAAGGCTTCAGCCCGATGTTGTTGTTGCGCCTGACCCAAAGCTGCCCAACGAAATGCACCTTGACCATGTCAACACGGGTGAAGCGGCAAGCTACGCAATCATAATGAGCGGCACACATCGCTTTATGAAAGAACAGGGTCTGACTCCCGCATCTGTCAAGGCAATCGCTTTTTATTATACCGCGCGCCCCAACCGCTATGTTAGTGTCAGTAAGACTCTTAAGACAGCCTTTGAAGCGGTCAAAAAGCACAAAAGTCAGTTTCCGGATAATGAAGAAGGCAATAGAAACCTCAAGCTTTTATGGTTATATTTTAACATACAGACTGTCCGGTACGGATTGCGGTGCTTTGCCCGGCGCGCGCAAGGATTCCGGATATACAGCGCCTTGCACATCCATTGCGGTCCGGAGGCAGAGCTGCTGTAGATAGCCCGCTTTTGCGGAGATTGTAAGGGATTTTTGACACAATATCATCTTATTGCAAAACACTTGCTTTTTAGCTTTGGCTTATATATAATGCGGTTGTGGAGCTATCATTTTATATTGAAATCGTCGGCATTGCTGCCTTCGCTATAGCGGGAGTCCTCGTGGGTATCGAATACGAACTCGATTTGTTCGGCATTCTTGTCGCCGCAGTATCAAGCTGCGTTGCAGGCGGTATTATACGTGACCTTGTGCTCAATATTACTCCTCCGCTTGCCTTTATCAATCCATTGTTTATTATCGTTTCTATTGCCGTTGCAATAATCGCGCTCATTGTCTTCAAGCTTCTCGACACAAAGCTCGAAAAACGCAATATACGCAAGTTAAAAGCCGCCATTAATATATTCGACGCTTTCGGTCTAGGTATTTTTACTGCAGTCGGCTGCTCGATAGCCAGCCAGAGGGGATATGGCGACAACTTTTTCTTAGTTACCTTTGTCGGACTTATTACTGCAATAGGCGGCGGTGTGCTTAGAGATTTGTTAGCAAGCCGCAAGCCCATGGTTATGCGCCGCGAGATATATGCAGTAGCCGCTATCGCAGGGGCAATAGTATTCTTCTTCCTTAACCGCTACATTAACAATCAGGTTGCGCTGTACGGAGCGGCGGCATTCACCACACTTCTGCGGCTCTTCGCTGTATGGCGACACTTAAACTTATTCTATTCGATAAAAAACCGTGACCTAAAATTGGACGAATAGCCCCGCAAAGCAATCTCTTTTCCATTGCAAGCAATTATCAAAAATAATACAACGCTATCATT
>CAYTUT010000168.1:0-3441 GCA_964441295.1 uncultured Christensenellaceae bacterium
TGACTCCCTGTCCTTTTGAGTGTCGGGAGGAGGCAGTCTTTTATATGGCTCTCCGCTTGCTTTCAGCCTGACAAGTACGGGCAACAGCCTGATTAGCTTTGCGGCGCCTAACTCTTTTTTCAGCACACCAAGCGCCGCGCGTTCAATTTTTATCTTCATCAACAGCTTCATAGTCCACTCCGCTTTTGCCTTTTTCACATATCAAAGCGCTTACCTTGGCACCCAATCTGTCCTTGTAGACAATGGCAAGGTACACAATCAAACCCACTGCAGACAGCCATAGCTCGATTGCGTAGAGCCTTCTCTTGTAGAGAATACTGTCGGGTACCTCGGTGGCAAGCCTCCACAAACTCATCGTAGGCCCCATGCCCTCGGGCACAACATAACAAAAAGTTATCGCGCAATACAATATCTGATACAAAAAAATGGCGATAATGGCGTAATGCAGTATTTTCCATCTGATTTTATAAAGGGCGCAGAAAAAAGCTTTCATAAATACTCCTAGCATACGGTTACTGAAATTATATACCATTTCAGCCGTATTTTCAATAGGCGTCCGTCAAAGGCAGTAAAAGGCGTTTTCTCTTATGCCCGATTATTTTTGCAATAAGCGCTATCTAATAAAAAATAATCAATCAAGTACCTGATGTTGTTGGAGCAATATTATTTCAATCTCGGCACGCGGGTAGGCACGCCCCTTTCGTCCATTGCTACCATAACAAACTTGGCGGTATTAATAAGTATGCGCTCTCCGCTCAATTTCTCCACATAGGCGCTTATTCTTACGCGCATAGAGGTGTTGCCTACGCTCTCAATTACGCCGTCAAGAATAACGGTATCGTTGAGCATTGCGGGCGCGTCAAAGTCCACCTTATCAATGGAAACGGTGGTAACCTCGCATTCGGAGTGCCGCCTTGCGACCACTGCCGCAAGTATATCCATCCATTCCACCAGCCTGCCGCCGAACAGCCTGCCGATTCCGTTGATGTCCTCGGCAAATACAATATGCACCTGCTGTGTCCTTGAGGATTCAAAGGTTTTTGTCTTCTCTATCATATCTAATACCTTCTTATAGTAGATTATCGCGGATAGCTATACCGCTGCTCATAGTGTTGTCACGCTCGCTGTAGCTGTATACTATATATGTCTTGGATTGGGCGGAACCTTGGAAGGATATCGGCGCGGAGCCAATTTTTCCCTCCCAGCTCTCATCCGAACTATAGCTTCTCATGAATCCGCTGGTCCACACCTCGACAACCGCCGTTAAATAATTGTATCTCATATTACTGCCGCCGTTATCGCGCTCAAGCTTTGCGACGGTCTCGCTGTCAGCGTTAGCAACTTCAACATTAAGCGCGAATGTCATTTTGTAATAGTTACCCGCTTCGCTTTCGACAAGCGTTATGCTTGCGCCCGCGAGCAGTATGCCGTCGCAATCGTAATTAATAGCCGATTTTTGGGCGTCCTCGTAGTTTTGACTCTCCGCGATGCTTTCTTCGATATTGAATTTGCCAGCGTATTTTTTCCAATTATCCGCGCTCAATATGCCCGTATCTGAATATGTTGCTTCCTTGCCCGTCATCCTGTAGTATCTGCCGTCAATAACCAGCCGTATAGTCGAATCAGTAACAAAGTTCTTGGCAATTACATTAAAGTTATGGTTGACGGGAAGCTTCAATGTAGTATCGTACTTCGCCTCCAGGTTTTGTCTCCTCGTGCGCTGATATATCAGCGTGCCCGAATTACCGGCAAGACTGGTGGTGCCCACTGTGCTGTTGAAATACGCAAATCGGTACGCTTTGGTCTCATTGTAAGCAGCGTACTTCATAATGCGCGCGATCTTTTGCTCAACGGAAAGCGACGAATCAATGTAGATATTCTCTATCTGATACAATGCGCTCTGCGCTACCTCAGCGTCCGGCGCCGCCAGACCGTCCTCCAAGACATAGGTATAGCGCATATCCTCTTCAGTGTCCGTCAACTCAACTTGAAGTGATTTTTCGCATCCTGCTATGCCGAGTATCAATACCGCGCTGATGATTATTGGTATTAATCTTTGCAAAAATGATTTCATAAGACCTCTACAATTAAAATTATTATACAACCTCTCCCGCTTTTGGTCAACATCTAATACTGTCAGCCACCGCAATTTTTGCAAGCATTGCTGTCCTATAGCATTCGCTGAGAACTGCAATCGTATAGCAATTTTTGCAAGTTTTTTAGCAAGAATATGGGTTTGATGACAAAAAAATATATGATATAATTGTATTAATAGGCATATTCGCAAGGCGTTGCCAAATGCGCTTGTACTTACTGACAGGCAAGGAAAACATATGAAAGTTTGTATTATCGGTCTAGGCTCCAGAGGAAAGAATTACGGCACTCATTTAAGCAAATTAAATGGAGTGGAGATCGTCGCAGTGTGCGACAAATTTGCTAACAAAACCGATATTGCGGGAGAGCTTTGGAAAGTACCTGCAGAGTTTAGGTTTACAGACGAGAACCGTTTTTTCGGTCTTGGCAAAGTCGCAGATATAATGGTAATTGCCACGCAGGACAGGGACCATTACGGCCATTGCAAAAAAGCTCTGGAATTAGGCTACGATATATTAATCGAAAAGCCCCTTTCTCCCTCTATCGAAGAATGTCTTGAGTTGGAAAGATTAGCGCGCGAGAAGCAGCTCAAGGTGCTCGTGTGCCATGTTTTGCGCTATGCGCCATATTACCGCAAGATTAGAGAGATTATTGCCTCAGGCGCGCTTGGGGATATCAAGGAAATCAGGCATTCGGAGAATATTAGCTACTGGCACTACGCGCATAGCTATGTCAGAGGCAACTGGAACCGAGAGGACAAAACTTCTCCCCTGCTGCTTGCCAAGTGCTGTCATGACGCCGACTTGCTGTACTGGCTGACGGGAAGCAAATGCAAAAGCCTTTCCTCATATGGTTCGCTGAGCTATTTTGCGCCCTCCAACGCTCCTAGCAACGCCGCGGACAACTGTTTTGAGTGCGGATACAGAAATACCTGCATATACGAGGCAGAATACCAGTATTGCGGCAGACCGAGCGGGATACTTCGCAGCCGCCCCAAATTCCCTTGGGGCACATACGCATTTTGTCAGAGCAAGAGCAAAAAAGATATACTTCACTCATTAAAAACCGGCATTCGCGGCAAGGAATTCGCAAGATGCGTGTTCAAGTGCGATAATAATGTAGTCGACAGGCAGATTGTAACAATGGAGATGTATAACGGCACTCTCTGTACCCTCACCGTCAGCGCCTTCAACGAGAAAAACCATCGCCACACCGAAATACGGGGTGAAAAGGGATTATTAATTGCGGACGACTCCCGAAGTGTGCTTTATCTGAAGCTGTTCGACCGTCCGGCAAAAAAAATAACCGTCAATTTTCTTTCTGCGCTCAAGGGTCATTACGGCGGTG
>CAYTUT010000169.1:0-3379 GCA_964441295.1 uncultured Christensenellaceae bacterium
AAGACTTTTTCTCAATGCGGGATATGTACGAGCGGGAGATATTAAAATGCTTGGCAATCTCCCTTTGGGGGAGTATGTCGCAATCGTTAAGCCCGTATCTATAACAGATAATTTTGTATTCGCGCTCGGTTAAAATGCTCTTTATTATCTCCATCAGCTTTTGCTTGACGCACTCTTTCTCTACTTTTGCTGCGACATTATCATCATTGTACAGCGTGTCTATGAGAGTGATTTCGTTGCCTTCCTTGTCAATACCTATTGTTTGGTACAGCGATACGCACACATTATTTTTTTTGTTGGATCGGATAGTCATCAAAATTTCGTTATCAATGCACTTTGCGGCATAAGTCGAAAATTGTGTGCCTTTATCGTACTGAAAGGTATCAATAGCCTTCAGCAGACCAATAGCTCCCACCGATATCAAGTCGTCCGCGTCCATTACACCCACATATTTTTTTGCGATATGCACTACCAGACGCATATTATGCGTTACAAGCAAGTTTCTCGCCTCGGCGTCGCCCTCTTTGACAGCCTTGAAATATTCTACTTCCTTTGACTTGCTAAGAGGCTTGGGAAACCCGTTCTCTTCCACAAATGAAGTCATCAAAAACGCGCCTGACAAAAGGGTCAGCAGTCCCTCGAATAACATAACAATACCCCCTTGGCGAAGTATTATTATATATTCGAGCGAAGGAAAAATATTGCGTGTCCACAATTTTTTTGGCAAAATTTCTGCAGCGCATAGCCGCATTGCATTGATTAATGACTATGAGCAATTATCGCTTCGCAATAATAATATGGTCATATATTTATTAATGTTACTGATAATTATATGGTTTATCGCTATATTTCAGCTTTGAGCGGCATGTCCTATACAGTTGTACGAAAAAAGACAAATCAAATTGCATGTAGCATATACAAATGAATTATGCTGAAAAACTATGAGCAGTACGCCACAATCTCGCAGTGTTAGGCAAAAATTGTATACGCAGATATTTCGGGAGAATCAGCGAATTACTATTGCTGCAGTACGATATGTAAAAGTCCTGGTATCAGGATTCGAAAATTTTGTTCTTCAAATAACCGAGCAGTCCGTTATCGTTGATGTCCATAACAATTTTGTAGGCTGTAAGCTGTTGTCTCTTCAGATTATACATGCGGTTTATTTCATCCTTGCCGTACTTGCTGTCACCCAGTATAAAATGACCGTAATGCGCAAGCTGCGCCCTTATCTGATGCGTCTTGCCTCCGCATATTTTGACCTCAAGCAGGGTGCTGTCCCCTTCGTACGAGAGCGTCTTTATCTCTGCTTCTACATAATCGGCGCCTTCTGTCGGCTTATCGAATATCTTGACAATTCCCTTCAAACTGTCCTTCTTCAAATAACCCTTGAGTACTCTTTCCCTGTCCTTAACCTTGCCGTTGACGCGCGCGTAATAATACTTGATTATTTTGCCCTCTTTCATTGCATTGCGCAGCTCGTCATAGACTGCCGCTCTGCGCGAGAACATCAATAAGCCTTCGGTATTGGTGTCCAACCTGTGCAAGAGGCGGCATTCGGCGCCGTATTTGTACTTGACCAGACCCTCAAAAGAGTATTCGCCGTCCGACACCACTCCCCTGTTTTTGAACAATACAAGGATATTGTTATCGGCGTATATCTCTCTCACGGTGACAGCCTGAGGAGTGAGGTACAAGTCAACCGAATCGCCGCTGTTCAAATCAGTATCCGCGCCAATACGCTTGCCATTGACAAAGATATCCTTTTTTCTAAGTATTCTCATCAATTCGGCATATCCCAGCTCAGGATAAACAATAGGCAGCGCCTTACTAAGACGCTGCACCTTTCCGCTATAATATCTGCAAAAATAACTACTCATTGCTGCGCTTGGATAAAAGACTCTCTATTTCTGACAAAAAGGTGTCAATATCCTTGAACTGCCTGTATACTGACGCAAAGCGTACATATGCCACATCGTCAATCTCGCGAAGTCCGTTGATGACAAGATCGCCAATACGGTCGCTGGAGATCTCCTGCTCGCCCATATTGTATATCTTCTTTTCGATATCGGATATAAGATTGTCGATTTTGTTGATAGGCACAGGGCGCTTCTCGCATGCTTTGACAACGCCGTTGCGGATTTTGTTGATATCCAACTCTTGCCTGATGCCGCCCTTCTTAATAACATAAATCGGAGTTCTTTCCACGGTCTCATATGTAGTGTATCGTCTCGCGCAGTTAATGCACTCCCTTCTCCGCCTTATGGAGGAGCCGTCCTCAGTCAAGCGGCTATCAATAACCTTACTGTCCAAACTACCACAATATTTGCACTTCATAAATACACCTCAAAATTATTATACACAATATGTTGTGGTTTGTAAATATTATAATTAAAAAATTGTGGTCATAATTGTGTTAACGCAAATCTGCATACCGATATGCGCCACATCAGCAAAAAAGCATGGCGCATTGCAAGACGCTGTTAGGGTAGGGATATGCGCTGTCCTAGCTTAGCTATGCAGCATGCGGCTTGCGAGGTTGACAAGAACCACATCATCGCCGATTTTGCAGATATTTTGCCAGGGTATGAAAATACTGTTGTTGTTGGTGATATTCTTGAAAAGCGATTTGTCTCCCGGCACGATAATGCCTATAACATGCCCGCTGCAGGTCATGGCAAGATCGATGACTCTGCCGAGGCGTTTGCCGTCGCACATATTAACTACTTCTTTGTCGCGCAGCTCGCAAAAGGTTATTTCGCAATTCATACATACATTATATTCTCTGCAACGGTCATTGGTTAATTTGTACCTTTTAATTTTTCAGATAAAAGTATATTTTGGATAATTATGTTAAAAATATTATACGCGGCTCCTCTTATTCAAAATGCTACATAAGCAAATGAAGGAGTAACAAAATGGCGTATAAAGTAGTAATTTGCGGAATCGATACGGCAAAACTGCCCAAGTTGACGGCGGCGCAGAGCGAGGAGTATTTGCAAAGAATTAAAAACGGTGACATTGAAGCGCGCGAGCTGTTCTTGATGAGCAACATGCGCCTTGTGCTAAGCATTGTGCATAGGTTCAACTATAATCCGAGTATGGCGGATGACATATTCCAGGTGGGTTGTCTTGGACTGGTTAAGGCGCTCAACAATTTTGACGCTGCGCACAAGGTCATGTTTTCGACCTATGCGGTGCCCATGATTATAGGCGAAATACGCAGGTATATCCGGGAATGCTCTGCCTTAAAAGTCAGCCGCAGTCTGCGGGATACTGCATATCACGCGATGCAGGCAAGAGAGAGATTGCTTGCAGGCAATGTAGAGGACCCGACACTCCATGATATTGCGGCTGAGATGAATGTTCCTATCAAAGA
>CAYTUT010000170.1:0-3363 GCA_964441295.1 uncultured Christensenellaceae bacterium
ATTTGACCTTCTTCTTTGCGATTATATTTTTCATTGCCGCGGGCAGTTTCTCTTCCATTTCCTCAGGAGTCCAAATGCTGTTGAGCAGGAAAGTGCCTCCCCTTTTGATGTTGGCGAGCATGTCGTATCTCAAAACATAGGACTGATTATGGCAAGCGATAAAGTCAGCGTGGTCAATAAGATATGTGCTCTGGATAGGAGTATCGCCGAATCTCAGGTGAGATATGGTTATGCCTCCTGACTTTTTGCTGTCATAGGAGAAATAGCCCTGAACAAATTTATTGGTGTGGTCACCGATAATTTTGATACTGTTTTTGTTGGCGCCGACAGTGCCGTCCGAGCCAAGACCGTAGAAAATACAGCTCTTCGCTCCCTTAGGCGCCGCGTCAATATTATCAACGATAGGCAGAGACTTTGCAGTGACATCATCCTCGATACCCACTGTAAAATGATTGATACCGTCCTCTTTCATGTTGTCGTATATCGCGTTGACCATGGTAGGAGTAAATTCTTTCGAACCCAAACCGTATCTGCCGCAATTAACCTTGATACCGGTAACACCCGCCTCGGAAAGCGCCGCTACAACATCCAGATACAACGGTTCGCCTATACTGCCCGGCTCTTTTGTGCGGTCAAGCACCGAGATATACTTCGTTGTCTTAGGCAATTCGTTGACAAATGCGTCTATCGCGAAAGGACGATACAGCCTTACCTTAATAGCTCCAACCTTGCCGCCTCTTTCGTTGAGATAGTTGACAGTCTCCTCAACCGCCTCTGCGCCGCTGCCCATTATTATTATTACCTTTTCGGCATCGGGAGCGCCTATGTAATCGAACAGCTTGTACTTGCGTCCGGTCAGAGCGCCAACCTTCTCCATCATCTCGGCAACAATAGCCGGTGTGGCGTTGTAGTACTTATTGGCAGTCTCTCTGTTTTGGAAATATATATCGGGATTTTGAGCTGTTCCCTTTTGCACTGGGTGCTCTGGGTTAAGCGCACGCAACTTAAAGTCCTCAATCTCTTTCATGTTGACAAGGGGCTTAATCTCGTCATATGTAGGCAGATTGACCTTCGACAACTCGTGGCTGGTACGGAAGCCGTCAAAGAAGTGTAAAAACGGCACCTTTGCCTTGAGTGTTGCAAGATGCGCCACAAGCGAAAGATCCACAACTTCCTGAACCGAATTCGATGCGAGCATCGCATAGCCGGTCTGGCGGCAAGCCATTACATCCGCATGGTCGCCGAATATCGACAAAGCGTGCGCCGCCAAAGCTCTCGCGCTGACATGGAAAACGCAAGGAAGCAGCTCTCCCGCTATCTTATACATATTGGGTATCATCAACAACAAGCCTTGACTGGCTGTGAATGTGGTGGTCAGCGCGCCTGCATTCAGTGAGCCATGCACAGCGCCTGCCGCTCCCGCCTCGGACTGAAGCTCTGCAAGACGCAGTCTTTGACCGAACAAGTTCTTCGTGCCCGCCGCCGACATCTCATCGGCTACCTCCGCCATAGGAGAAGATGGGGTGATTGGATATATCGCAGCAACCTCGCTAAACGCATACGCGATATGAGCGGCAGCAGTATTTCCGTCAATGGTTTTCTTAATGCTCATTCTAGAACCTCCTTAAATCGTGCGTAAATATACAAAATAATAACTATATAGATTATAGTACAACGCCCGCGCATAGTCAACAGCAATAATGTAATTTTTTTGCAAATTGTTAAATTATTGGCAAGATTGAAAGGAGCGCAAAAAAATCGCCCAAAGCGCCTCTATACAAAATTTATGCGGAGGCGATAATAATAAAAAAACCGCCCCGACTTTTGCTCTTATGCGGGGCGGTTTCTCAAGCTATATCAACAATTGACCCTTGTCGCTGTCGATGACTCTTAGGATGTTGGTCTCCTTGCCTGTCTTGGCATCAATATACACGAAGTATTTGTCATCGTTGGTGACGCCGTATATTTCGTATGTGAGCTTTTCTTTGCCTCCGCCGACAGGTATCACTGCAAGTCTGACGTATTCGATGCTTATAGCAGGCGACACAGCCGCCCTCGCCGCGCTTTCGCTGATTGCGGGACTTTCCAATGTTCTTGCGGTGTGATTGTAGGCATAGCTCAACGCCTCAACCCCAACAATTTTCTTGTCATCCGATGCCACCTTGACTTTAATCAAATCGGGATAAATCACCACATTATTCTGAACATAGGCGAAGTTGATATACATTATGCTGTTATAGTTGCTTACCCATACGGCGCTCATATTATGATAGCCCATGGTCTCCAAGTATGCTGCCGCCGCCTGTACGCATTGCTGCTCATCGTACACGGGATTGCTGACTTCCCGCGATACATTCATTGTCACTATCGATCCGCCAAGCTTAGATATCTCAATATTTACTTCGCCGAGATCGGTGTCTGCCCTGTACATCAATACATCAAAATGGTTTGTGCCAACTCCGAGAAAAGTTATGTTGTTGACGGTATATCCGATGAGGTACTCTTGTACTATCTCCTTACCTGCTTCCTCCTCAATCTGCTCTCCTTGTATTGCTTTCGGTTCTCTTCTTTCAAGCGCTTCGCTGAAAGGGCCGTCATATATCAGCGTGGGATATTGCACGTCGGCGGTCTCGAGATCGGTCAACATACCGTTAAGCACATCGTTGTCCTTGCCGAAATTGTCCAAGAACACATATCCGCGCGCTTCGACTTCTTCCTTCACCTTTTCCAGCGCTTTTTCAATCTCGAGCATGACAAAATATATTGAAGAAATGTTATCTTTGTCTTCTTGAGAAAGGGATTCTCCCTCGTTGAGCTTGAATTGCAGATACTCGCTGAAATCACCTACTTGATTGATATACTTCATCATTTTTTCGGCATTGGTATTCTCCGCAAGCACGCTTGCGAGATTGGTTACCGCGCTTGCCGAGTATGCCGAAATATCGTCAAGTAATTTTTTCTGCATTATATCGCTGTTGCTGACCAGCAGCTTGTTGAGAGATGTGGTTATATTGGCCAGATTATGTGTCAGCTCATAATACGCCTGCTGATACATATTTTCAAGCGTTGCTCTATATCCCATATTTTCCGCCCGCGCGTTTCTACCCGTTACACCCCATGCAATGCCTATTCCGGTGACGGCGACAGCTAACACCGATGCCAGCACTATCAAAAAAATGAATACTCCTTTTCTGTACATAATTACCCCCCTATACCGCAAAGTGATGCATTCCGATAACCAGTCTTACCTCTCTTGACCAAATCCATGCGCTAGTAGCCGTTGCGGGATTATAATAATACAAGCAGCCGTTAGTCGGGTCCCAGCCGTTCAGCGCGTCACGCGCTGCATTAAGCGCCGTAGTA
>CAYTUT010000171.1:0-3356 GCA_964441295.1 uncultured Christensenellaceae bacterium
CCGCTGCTGTATTCGCCGCTTGCAATAACCTCGGCGCTCTCCATCGTATTGCTGCCCGAGATAGCCGAATTGTCCACATCAAAAAACCTTGCCGCAATATCGGGCAAGGTTGATAATTCTATGGGCTTCATTTCAATAATTTGCGGTCTGTTCTTTATTATGTTCGCATCACTGGGTACCGAAATCGGCATAATTCTCTTCAAAGACGAAAGCGCGGGTAGGTTTTTGGCATTTGCTTCCGGTATGGTTTTGCCTCTTTCGCTATCGCAAATAACAAGCACTACGCTCAATTCTATCGCTAAGGAGAGCGTGTGCTTTGTCAATTACATTATCGGCATCGCATTTATGGCGCTCTCTTTGTATTTTTTGCCGCCTTATATCGGCGTATACGCGCTCGCCGTTGCAATGACGGGGTTTTACTTCATTTCATTTGCGCTCAACAGTATATATCTTGCAAAAGTCGGCGCCCTTAAGCAATCATATTATAATATAATCGTCAAGACCACAATATTTTCGCTGGTCATACTAGTTTTTGTCATGCTGATAAAGATGCTGTTATCGCGACACCTCTCAACGACGCTGACGACCGCAATATGCGGCGCAATAGGCACCGCCTTATACGCCGCGCTGGTAATTTGCTTTAAGCTGGTCAGCATTAAGGGCTTCGCTTCAACACTGCGCAAGCAACCTAAAAAAGAGGTTAGTTAAATTAGCGATACCATTACGATACTGCGTTATCCGAATTGACCGGCTTTATCTCCCTTTCTTTCAATGCGCCGAGCTTAAATACATACTTTTTCAAAGGATTGAATATAGCGTATGTTATGCCGGCATTGACACTGACCATTAAAGCCTGCCAGGGAAGTCTTGCGATTAGAAATGCCCAAAAGGTCTTTGAGCGCGAACCTAAAAACCATATACCAAAGGTGTTAAGTCCTGCGGTGCAAACAACCAAGCATATCAAAAAGGAAATTACGACTTTTGCATAGTCATTAATCTTCAGATAACGAAATACCAGTCCCGGTATTAATCCGAGCAAGCCGCTTGCCAGAAAAATAAACGGATTGAAAAGCCCGATAATTCCTCCGAAAACCAATCCCAGAAAATCGCCTGCAAGGCCTACAACCAAGCCATAAACTGGACCGAGAAACACTCCCGCGACAAAACAGGGCAAATAAGTGAAAGAAACCGCTAAAACACGATTAAGCAAATATATCGTATAATAATTGGTTATCGTGCAAATTGCGATCAGTACTGCGGTGTACACCATCTTTTTTGTGTCGATCTGAATCCTTTTTCTCATGAAAAAACCTCCCTTTTGAGAGGTCCATTGTAAAAAATTGTTGCAATAAGCAAAAATCTGTTAGCAACGGACGCGACTCGATACCGCAGGTTTTACCTTTCGTCTGCGGGCGACATCCCATCCCGCAACACTTAACGCATCGAATCTACTCTGCTTAAGATGATTATAGCATGCGCATGGTCATTATGCAATCAAAATACACAAAAAAAAGCCGTCTATCCTGCTGCCAGCATAGACGGCGGTGATGCCGCAAATTATTCTATGGAATAGCCTAATTCGAAGGCTTTGATATTAGCCGGTATTACCTTAGGTTTTTCGGAGAATTTCTTCTCGATTGCGGCGATTGCCGACTCCTTTGTAATAACGCCTGTCGCCTTGATGTATGCGCCGAGCACTACGATATTAGCTGTCTTTGCGTTGCCGGCTTCTATGGACAATGCGCCTGCGTCCACATAGAGCACTCTTACATCCTTGCGTTCGACCTTGTCCGGTATCAGCGAACTGTTGATGATTATCACACCTCCCGGTCTTACCTTGTCGGCGAATTTGTACAGACTGGGCTTGTTCATTGCAATCAGCGTATCCGGAGTGGATATTATCGGTGAAGCCACCGCCTCATCGCTTACAACAACACTGCAGTTGGCGGTTCCGCCGCGCATTTCGGGGCCATAAGCGGGAAGCCAAGTGACCTCTCTGCCCTCGTGTATCGCAGAATATGCGATAAACTGTCCCAGACTAAGCACACCCTGTCCGCCAAAACCTGCCACAATTATCTTCTCTACCATAATCAAACCTCCTTGAATACGCCCAGCGGGAACTTCTTAGTCATTTCGCCCGCAACAAAGTCCATCGCCGCCGTCGGGCTTAAGCCCCAGTTGGTAGGACAAGTGGACAGTATCTCAACAAGCGAAAAGCCCTTGCCTTCGAGTTGGCATTTGAAGGCTTTGCGTATAGCGGCTTTTGCCTTGTTAATATTGGCAACATTATTAAGAGCTACTCTTGCAATGTATGCCGGCCCGTCCTGCGTGGCAAGCATTTCGGCTACCTTTACAGGGTTGCCGTTAAGCAATGTGTCCCTTCCGCACTTGCACGTGGTACTTCTTTGCCCCTCTAGCGTAGTAGGCGCCATTTGACCGCCCGTCATGCCGTATATAGAGTTGTTGATAAAGATTACTGTGATATTCTCACCGCGTATTGCGGCGTGCACCGTCTCCGCCATACCGATACTCGCAAGGTCTCCGTCGCCTTGGTATGTGAATACTATATTGGAAGGATTAACCCTCTTTACACCGGTTGCAACCGCTGGCGCTCTGCCGTGCGCCGCTTCCATCATATCGCAATTAAAGTACTTATACGCAAACACAGCGCATCCTACTGGAGCTATGCCCACTACATGCCCTTCGGCATTGATCTCCTCCAACACTTCTGCCACCAGCCTGTGTGATATGCCGTGCGTACAGCCCGGGCAATAATGGAAGGGTACATCCGTGAGCATTTTTGTCTTTGAAAACACCTTTGCCATATTATTTGCCCTCCTTTACGATTCTTACAATATCCTCGGCGCTCATTACATTCCCGCCGCCTCTGCCGAAGTATGTTACCGGTTTTTTGCCGCAGACTGCGAGTCTGACATCCTCTATCATTTGACCGCTTATGGACAATTCGACATCAAAAATCTTTTTGAGATTTGCTCTTTCGGCGTGCTTTGCATAGACATCTGTCGGGAAAGGATACAAGGTAATGGGTCTAATCAAACCTGCCTTAATCCCGTCCTTGCGCAGCATTTGCACACTGCTTTTT
This sequence comes from uncultured Christensenellaceae bacterium, assembly GCA_964441295.1. Lineage (GTDB taxonomy): Bacteria > Bacillota > Clostridia > Christensenellales > CAG-1252 > SACC01. The sequence continues at coordinate 3,104 of CAYTUT010000171.1, forward strand.
GCTATCCTGCCGACAGTACCGTACGCGGTAACGATAATCTCCGCGTCATCGCACATGTATTCTTCGCACATAACCTCGTTTTTGCTCATTTCGTTATATACATTGAGCAGTTTTATGTTCATTTTTTCCAGCACATCGGGCTCGATATAGAGCGAATTGATAATCTTTCTATCCGCGCCGATATGGGTTCCGTCAGCGGCCCATTCTTTCTTGGGCAGATTCGTAACATCTCTCATCTCAGGCAACGCGACCG
>CAYTUT010000172.1:0-3340 GCA_964441295.1 uncultured Christensenellaceae bacterium
CGCTCATGCCAAGAAGACCGAACATCTTTTGCTGCATATCGGCGCGGTGTATTCTCACACTGCCTCCGCCTGCTTCTTCTCCGTTGATGACAAAGTCGTAGGCCTTAGCGCGTACTGCGCCCGGATTGGTATCAAGCAACTCAAAATCCTCATCCATAGGGCTGGTAAAGGGGTGGTGAACCGCGACGAATCTCTTTTCCTCGTCGTCGTACTCAAGCAACGGAAAATCGGTTACCCAAAGCATGTTATAGGTGTTATCGGGTATCACATTGTTTTCTTTGGCTAGCTTGAGTCTTAAAGCGCCGAGAGAAGCAAATACCGCCTTATTCGCGGTGTCAGCTACAATAAACACCGCATCGCCTGTCTCAACTTCCAGCTTCTGTTTAATCGCGTTGAGCTGCTTGTCATCAAAAAACTTGGCAACGGATGATGTCAACCCTTCTTCCTTGAACAGCATATATGCTAGTCCCTTTGCTCCATAGTCTTTGATAAACTCGGCAAGCTTATCTATCTGCTTGCGAGTAAGATGAGCAAGCCCTTTGGCGTTGATTGCCCTTACACTGCCCGTTTTGACAGCGTCTTTGAACAAGGACAGCTCGCTTTGCGCGGCTATATCCGATATATCTTTGAGTTCGAAGCCGAATCTAGTATCAGGCTTATCCGAGCCATAACGCTCCATTGCCTCTGCAAAAGGCATACGCGGCAGTACGGCAGGAAGCTCGTACCCTATTATCTCTTTGAATAATTTGCGAATCAAACCTTCGCAGATTACCATTAAATCATCAGCGTCTGCAAAGCTCATCTCCATATCAATCTGAGAAAACTCAGGCTGACGGTTGGCCCTCAAGTCCTCGTCTCTAAAACAGCGCGCAATCTGGTAATAGCGGTCAAAGCCGCTTATCATCAACAGTTGCTTGTACTGCTGAGGTGATTGCGGCAACGCATAAAACTCCCCCTTATGCACACGGCTCGGCACAAGGTAATCTCTTGCGCCCTCGGGAGTCGATCTGCCGAGAAACGGCGTCTCGATTTCTAAAAAACCATTCTCGTCCATATAATCGCGGACAACCTTTGTAGCGCGGCTTCTGATGATAAGTTTTTCTTGCAATGACGGGCGTCTAAGGTCGAGATATCTATACTTGAGCCTCAAACCTTCAGACACATTTGCCAAATCTGACACTACAAAAGGCGGAACCTCCGCTACATTAAGTATCTTAAGCTCCTCGGCAACAATCTCTATCTCTCCGGTCGGCATGTTCTTGTTTATATTTTTTTCGCCGCGGCTTCTCACCCTGCCGGTTATGGAGATAACGAACTCATTGCGTATTTTGGAAGCCTTCTCAAACAGGCTGTCATTGCCGTCTTTTTGCTCGAATGCTATCTGCACAATCCCGCTGCGGTCGCGCAAATCCACAAAAATCAAGGTGCCTAGATTGCGCTCCTTGGCGACAAAGCCCATTGCAACAACTGTTTTGCCCAAATCCTCATTTCTGAATTCTCCGCACATTTTAGCGCGTCTTGTTTTGCCTAAAAACTCCATATTCTCCTCTTAAGTCATTAATCAGCCAAATTAAGGAAGTATTCAATCAAACCGTCAACCGCTACCTCCACGCAATCGCCGTTTTTCATATTCTTTATTGTCACACGCGAAGTCTCTATCTCCGCATCACCGATAAACAATGAGTATTTTGCTCCAAGCTTGTCCGCGTATTTTAACTGGGCCTTTGCGCTCCTTGCGGACAAATCGCATACTGCCGCAATACCCGAATCCCGCAAGGCCTTGACAAGCCGCATTGCATATGCCTTTTGACCTATGTCGCCCACAAATACAAAGGGAGCTTCGGTATCTTCGATACTATTGTCCGCAGCCTCCAGAGTGAGCAGCAACCGCTCAAGTCCGAGACCAAAGCCAACCGCCGGACAAGACTTGCCCCCTACCTCTTCGACGAGCCCGTTGTATCTGCCGCCTCCGCACACTGTGCCTTTGGCGCCGATATTTTCGGACACGAATTCAAATACGGTTTTTGTATAGTAGTCCAATCCTCTCACGATACGCGCATCAATCTTATAGCTCACCCCGAGATTGCTAAGCGCCGCTTGCACGCCTTGGTGATGTAACTTGCAATCCCCGCAAATATAGTCAAGCACGGACGGCGCATCTTTGTTGACGCTTATACAGCTCTCAATCTTGCAATCCAGTATGCGCAAAGGATTGGTAATTAGTCTTTCACGGCATGTTGGGCACAGCTTGTCCAAATTATCCGAATAGTATTCTCTCAGAGCTTTGTTGTATACAGGACGGCATTCTCTGCACCCGATGCTGTTGATGTACAATGTCAAATCTGATATATTGAGTCTGTCAAACAAGGTCTTTGCAGTCATTATTACCTCGGCATCGACCTCCGGAGTATCGACTCCGAATACCTCAACGCCAAACTGATGATGCTCTCTCAGCCTTCCCGCCTGAGGTCTTTCGTAACGAAATACGGGAGTAAGGTAATAGCACTTGAGCGGCTGTGGCAGCTGATGAAGCCCGTTCTCCACAAAACTTCGCGCGACACCCGCAGTGCCTTCGGGCTTAAGCGTAATACTTCTTCCGCCCTTATCCGTAAACGTGTACATCTCCTTGCCTACAATATCGGTTGTCTCGCCCACGCCGCGCTGAAATAGCTCGGTATGCTCGAATACCGGTGTTCTTATCTCCTTATAGTCGAACAGACGGGCAATTTCCCTGATATTGTTTTCGAGATAATGCCATTTGTATGCGTCAGTCGGCAGCATGTCTTTTGTGCCTTTGGGGATATTAATCATAAATCAGTCCTTTCAATGGTTTTAGAGTATATATTTTTTAAGGTTCATGTTCTTCAAGCTCTTGGACAAGTGGCTCTCCACATACTTGACATCGATTGCCACATTCATCTCCTCTCCGCATGCCTCGAAAGATATCTCTTCCAAAAGCATCTCGATAATAGCATGAAGTCTTCTGGCGCCGATATTCTCGCTGTTGGTATTCTCATATTCTGCGATTTCGGCAATTTTCTTGATAGCCTCGTCAGTAAAGCTCAGATTGACACCGTCTGTCCTCAAAAGCTCTGCATACAGCTTGGTAATCGCGTTGCTGGGCTCGGTAAGAATCTTGACAAAATCACTCTTTGTCAAGCTCTCCAGCGTCACCACAACGGGGAACCTTCCCTGCAATTCGGGAATCAAATCCTTAACTTCGGATATGTGGAAGGCGCCTGCTGCGATAAACAGTACATAATCGGTGCGTATGGGACCGTACTTAGTGGAGACAATACTGCCCTCGACTATCGGGAGAATATCCCTCTGCACTCCCTCT
>CAYTUT010000173.1:0-3326 GCA_964441295.1 uncultured Christensenellaceae bacterium
CCGTATGAGATCAGAGTAATTTTTGACAAGCCGACCAGCTTCGCATATGACGGCACGCCCAAAGCTTTTAATGTGCGCTTTGCATCCGGCGATTTTTCTATTGCAATCAATCCCGATGATTACCAGATACAGTATCACAGCTCAGCGACCAGCCAATCCAATCCGTATATCAATGTCGGAGATTACAAAATAGAGGTAACATTCCTCAGGGATTTCCCCGAGTACAAGATAGTTCAATTCGAAGGCAATTACGAGAAAGCCAACGAAATCAACACCATTACCACAGGAGATGTCGTGTCTTACAGCTACCGCATATTCAACGCCTTTGTGCTGGACTGGGAATGGATAGCTCCCTCGACGCTGTACTACAACGGCGCGGCTAAGACATACGGCGTAAGGTTTTTTGACGCTGCAAAGCCGCAGTCTACCGTAACGCTGATATACAATATCGACTACGCGATTAGATACTATAAGAAGATAGGCGAGAACAGTTATTCGCTGCTGACCTCTGCACCGATTGCGCCACTTGCGGGCGAGGGTACATATGTTGCCGAAATAGTATTTTTGAGGGCGTTGCCTGATTACAGGGTATTGAAAAACTATGACGAGACAAAATATGTCATCAACTCATATATTTACGCAAAAACGCTAAAAGATCAGGGCACACCTAACCCTGTGGGCCTGTCCATACAGGATAACGGCGGAAGGCTCACAGAGATTCAAAACGAAAACAGGCACACTATTTTCGACATAAACAAGGCAGTCCTTGTGGTGAGCGGCATCACTGCGCAAAACAAGACATTCGATAACACTAAAGCTGCCACAATAACCGGAACTCCCGTGCTGACCGTCAAGAAAGACAATAACGGCAACAATATGGGCGGTATGGTCATGTCGGCGGGCAAGTTTGTATATCTGCTGCAAGGCGTTTTGGTGGCGGAGTTTGCTTCAGTTGCAGTGGGACAGAATATCACTGTCAATGTGACCAACGGTTATTCGCTAAGCGGCGCAGGCGCAAGTTATTACATACTCGAATACCTGCCGCTCAAGGCAAATATCACCAAGCTTAATATCTCGATCACCCCGTCCTCTTCGCCGAGGCAGTATAATCCCTTCTATGTTGATGCTGATAACTTATCTTTCGGCATTTCCCTTAATGCTACGCAGATTCTAGCAAGCGTGCTCGGCGTAGCAGAAAATCAGGTTTTGACCAACGCATTCACCGGAGCATTGACGCGCGAGGGAGCGGGAGGAGTCAACGATAATGTCGGTGAATACAATATACTTATTGGTACGCTGGCTTTAAGAAGCGTTGCAGTTACCCTTTCGGACAGTTCGGCTAGCACTCTTCAAGCTAATTTCTCCACCACGCTTTTGCCGGGCAAGTATTACATTATCCCGAGGCGAATTACCATTACTGTCAATGAAGGTCAGTACAAATTCTACGGAGATGCAGACCCAGCTAGCTACACTTATTCCATTACCAGCGGTTCGCTCTTGTTCAACGATGTGTTCGTAGGCTCGGCTACCCGCCAGACCGGAGAGGGCTCAGGCGCCAAGGATAAGGTGGGCTTCTATACGATTTCGCTCTCTGCAATAAGAATATACGACCGCAACGGCGCGGGTGTGGATGTAACTTCCAATTATAACATTACAAGAGTAAGCAAGATGTTCGAGGTAAGGAAGAAGACGCTTACAATTACTCCTAACAACCAAAATATTACATATGGTTCAGGAGAATTCCAGACGCTCAGCATTAAGGTCAATAATGTTACGGTAACCCCTTCCAACATATTCTCCATACTGCGAGGGGATGTATTCGCAGGTAATTTGGGGCTTGAGGATACAGGGGTGAGAACCGAGACAACAGCAAGACGCTACAGGATAACTATGGGTACGCTCTGTATCCGCAACACCTCGGGCGCCGACGTAACTCACAACTACAATCTGATATTTGACAGCGCGACAGCCGCTTATTACACCATATACAAGCAGAATATTACGCTTAGAGTCAGCGATGCCGCGGTATTGCATAAAACTTACGGGGATGCGGACCCTAGGATAACCTTCGCAATAGTCGGGACGCCCTTGGCTTCAAAGTATACATTTGATCTGTCCAGCTCTCTTAGCAGAGCCGCTGGTGAAAATGCCGGCTCATACAATATTTTGAGCACAAATGCGAGTAACAAAATCAGAATATTGGAGAACGGGATTAATGTAACTGATTTCTTTAACATACAAATCAACAACCGTGATGACCAAAATCAGATAATCAAATTCACCGTTTTGCCTAGAGAAATTACAGTTACCGTAAAGGAAGAGACAGTAACCAAGTCCAATCGCACAATTATTCCTACAATACTATATTTGGATAGTGACGGCAAAGAGTTGTCTGAAGAGCTGCGAGCTTTGATTAAGGTGAATTTCATAACACCTCCGGTTACCTTCGTGGAGGGAGCCAACAGCGTACTGCCCGCAATCACCGGAGCCGTTACCGAAGACGACAACTTTATATTCGAAATCGTTGCGGGTGTTATTACGGTCGTTTATCCGGAGAACACGCTGGCGCAGGCAGAGGTGCCTGAAGAAGATGTTGTATTCAATAACAACAAGATAGTTTACTCAGATTTCAGAGTGTTTAATAGTCTAAAAATGTACCAGTTCGAGACGCAAAGCGGCGAGACACCTTCAAGGCTTGTCAGGGCATCCATACCTGTTACAGAGGATTTGATGGGCAAGAAGATTTATGTACTTGCGGTGTATCAAGACGGTACAATCAGCCTGCTCAATGCTACAGTTGAAGAAAACGAGATAGTATTTGAGGACGACAACTTCTATTATGTATTGGTGGGTACCCTTGCTGTGTGGCCTTATGTGGTGTTCGGCATAGTTGCATTTATTGTTGTCGCAGGCGGCACGGCAATGCTTGTGTCATATTTAATAAGACGCAAGAAGCGAATCGCCGCCGGATTAATCAAGGTTAAGGAGAAAAAGCAAAAGAAGGCTCTGCGTTCCGTAAAGACTGAGTTGCCCGATGAAAGCGCAAAGGAGAGTATGCTGACCGAAGAGAATGATACGGTAAGCTTTACTCCGGGTAGCGCAGCGACAGAAGGCGAAGAGATTATAACCAGCATTAAGAGGCGCATTGAAAAAGAGGACGATGAGAGCGTAATTGAATCTAACAAGACCAATTATCTTGCTGATGACACCGCTTCTTTGAAGAAGCCCGATGCGGATAAGACGCATGAAGAGCAGATAATTACCTCTTCCAATACAAGAAGGTTTGAGGCGGAGGAGTCAAGCGACAGCGAAGGCGGAGACGATTT
>CAYTUT010000174.1:0-3323 GCA_964441295.1 uncultured Christensenellaceae bacterium
GTACCACTGAGCTTCCCACTGCTTGTTTATGCCTATTCTTAATCCATTAGGATTTACTTTCTGTCCCATAGCTTACCTCCTACTTGGCTGTGTCGAGAACGACGGTTATATGGCTGGTGCGTTTCAAAATCCTGTACGCTCTGCCCTTTGCTCTCGGCATTATTCTTTTTAGCGTCGGTCCCTGATTGGCATAAGCTTCAGCAACGAACAGGTCGCTCTTGCTGAGATTCATGTTGTTCTCAGCGTTAGCAGCCGCCGAATTGAGCACCTTCAGCAATACCGAGCTTGCGCTCTTTGAGGTGTTTTGGAGTATTGCGAGTGCTTCGGCATAGCTTTTGCCTCTGATGATATCAAGCACGATGTTAACCTTGCAAGGAGATATTCTGATGAACTTTGCAGTAGCCTTTGGGCGTTTATCGGCCGCCGCTTGACGCGCTGCGGTTTTCTCTTTAATTCTGGTTGCCATACTGATCCTCCTTATTTGCCGCCGGTGCTCTTCGAGCCTGCGTGACCTCTAAAGGTACGTGTGACTGCGAATTCACCGAGTTTGCATCCAACCATATCTTCGGTGATGTATACCGGAATATGTTTTTTGCCATCATGAACGGCGATTGTGTGACCTATCATATCAGGAAATATAGTAGAAGCCCTTGACCAAGTCTTCACCGGCTTTTTCTCTCCGCTATTGTTCATAGCGACTATTCTTTTAAGTAACCTTTCTTCAACATAAGGTCCTTTCTTAATTGATCTGCTCACTTGCTTACCTCCTAATTAATGCGCTTGATGATGAACTTGTTGCTTCTGTTCTTCTTCTTGCGGGTCTTGTAACCTAACGCGGGCTTGCCCCAAGGGGTTACGGGTCCCGGCATTCCGATAGGACTTCTGCCCTCACCGCCGCCGTGCGGGTGATCACAAGGATTCATAACCGAGCCTCTGACCGTGGGACGAACTCCCATATGCCTCTTTCTGCCTGCTTTGCCGATAGAGATTATCTCGTTCTCCGCATTGCCGACTTGACCGATTGTCGCGCGGCACTTTTGGGGGATGTATCTAGTCTCTCCGCTGGGCATCCTGACTATTGCGCCCTTCTCTTCCTTCGCCATCAGCTGAGCCGATATACCTGCCGAACGGGCAACCTTGCCGCCGCGGCCTGCGCTCATCTCGATATTGTGGATAACTGTGCCAACCGGGATATTGCTTAGCGGCAATGTATTGCCTACTTTGATATCAGCATCCGCGCCCGACATGATGGTGTCTCCCACATTGAGACCGACAGGAGCAAGGATGTAACGCTTTTCGCCGTCGGTATACACGAGTAATGCTATATTTGCTGTGCGGTTGGGATCGTATTCTATAGCTGCAACTTTGGCAGGGATGCCGTCCTTATTGCGCTTAAAATCTATTATCCTGTATTTTTGCCTGTTGCCGCCGCCGATGTGACGGACGGTTATTTTGCCGCTCGCGTTACGGCCGCCGCTCTTATTTAAGGAAACCGTCAAAGACTTCTCGGGAGCCTTCTTGGTAATCTCGTCAAAGGCGGAAACGCTCATAAAACGACGCGCCGGAGTTGTAGGTTTGTATCTCTTAATAGCCATTTTATTTACCTCCCGAATTAAGTCAAACTGTCGAAGAATTCGATGGACTTACTGTCAGACTTGAGTTGAACGATTGCCTTTTTATAATCGGATCTCTTGCCTGAAGTCGCACCGCGTCTTTTGACCTTGCCCAAAACATTCATAGTATTAACCTTATCCACTTCTACACCGAAAACTTCCTCTACAGCCTTTTTAATCTGTATCTTTGTCGCTTTGGGGCTGACGATGAAGGTGTATTTCTTTGAACCTATTCCCGAAAAACTTTTCTCAGAAAGCACGGGCTTTATAATAATATCGTGACTAATCATTTCAATGCCTCCTCGACGCAGCGAATGGCATCTTTGGTGAATAGACACTTCGCATTGACCACCAAATCATAAACATTGATGAGCGTAGCGTCAATCGTTGTCACATTCGCTATATTTCTTGAAGAACGAATAATTTTATCATCCTCGCCGGAGATAACAATTAAAGTTCTTTTGTCCATTTCAAAATTCTTAAGGATACTTGCCATTTCCTTGGTCTTTGCCGCTTCCATATCCAGATTGTTGACGACAATCAGTTCGTTGTCGGCAAGCTTTTTGGAAAGCGCGCTTTTGATTGCCTCACGGCGCATGACCTTGTTGACCTTCTGAGAAAAATCTCTTGGCTTCGGCGCAAACGCCACACCGCCCTTAATCCACTGCGGCGAACGAATACTGCCTTGACGGGCATGACCGGTTCCCTTTTGTCTCCACGGCTTGCGGCCGCCGCCTCTAACTTCGGCGCGGGTAAGCGCGGATTTAGTGCCCTGCCTTCTGTTGGCGAGCTGGGCAACTATAACCTGATGTATCAACGCCTCATTGTAGTCTTTTTCAAATACTTCGCTCGCAAGCTCAATATTGCCTACTTCTTTGGCGGTTTTGTCATATACTTTTACATTCAACATAACTAACCTCCTACTTTACCGTCTCTTTTACGATGACTAAGCTGCCCTTAGGACCGGGAATAGCGCCCTTTATGAGTAAAAGGTTGCGTGCGGAATCCACTTTGGCTATCTGAAGATTCTGAATTGTAACAGCCTCTCCGCCGTATTGACCGGGCATCTTCTTGTTCTTGAATACTCTGGACGGATCGCTGTGAGCGCTCAATGAGCCTACACCTCTGTGATAACCCGAACCGTGAGACATCGGACCGCGGTGAGTATTCCATCTCTGAACGGTGCCTGTAAAGCCGCGACCTCTTGACGTGCCGCTGACATCCACTCTGTCGCCTGCTACAAAAACATCACAGGTAATGACTGTCTTGCCTACTTCCATAGTAGAACAATCAAGCTTCAGCTCCTTAAGGTAACGCATAGGCTGAAGTCCGGCTTTCTTGTACTGGCCTGCGTCAGGCTTGTTGAGCTTCTTACCGGGAGCAAACGCAACTTGAGCCGCGCTGTACCCGTCCTTTTCCACTGTCTTAATATGCACTACCGGACATGGACCGGCCTCTACCACTGTTACTGGCACTACCGAACCATCCTGTGCAAATATCTGGCTCATTCCGAGCTTTTTTCCGACGATTGCTTTATTCATTAATAAAGTTCACCTCCAATTGTAATTAAAGTTTGATTTTGATATCCACACCTGCGGGGACATCAACGCTCATCAGACTGTTGACTACCTTCGCCGAGGGATTGTATATGTCGATGAGACGCTTGTGCGTTCTCATCTCGAACTGCTCTCTGCTATCCTTATACTTGTG